>JANPNB010000068.1:0-28524 GCA_031427275.1 Alphaproteobacteria bacterium
GTCCCCGCCGCGCGTAAGTTTGCGGAACAGGTCGGGCTTGAGCGTATCCATTGAAACATTGATCCGTCGCACGCCGAACCGCGCTAGATCAGCGGCAAACTCGGTCAGCCGCGTACCGTTGGTGGTCAGGGTCAGTTCTTCGAGTGCGCCGGTCTTTAGATGCCGCGACAGGTTCTCGATCAGGCCCATCACCCCCTTGCGCACCAGGGGTTCCCCGCCGGTGATCCGCAGCTTGCGGACGCCTAGGCCGATGAAGGTTGAGGCCAACCGGTCCAATTCTTCCAGGGTCAAAACCTGCGCCTTGGGCAGGAAGGTCATATGCTCGGCCATGCAATAGACGCAGCGCAGATCACAACGGTCGGTGACCGAAACCCGCAGATAGGTCACGGTGCGCCCGAACCCGTCGATCAGGGCCGGTTGCGGCGAAGGGACAGCGTGCAGTGTCATGGTCCGGACAACATAGAGAGGATGGAGCGTTGATGACAGAGGTAGACGCTTTTGATGTGATCCTTCTGGCCGCCGGAAGCGGCAGCCGGTTTGGCGGGCGCAAGCTATTGGCCCCCTATGGCGACGGCGTTTTGCTGGACGGCGCGCTCGCCATCGCCCTGGCGGCGCCGGTGCGCGGTGTCATCGTGGTGACGGGATCAGACGCCGATGAGGTGGCGCGGGTCGCGCGGCGACACGCAGAGGCGGTTGGCCAATCTGCGCGCCTGAACTTGGTTCACGCGCCCGATTATGCGCAAGGCATGGGGGTGTCGTTGGCAATCGGCGCGAGGGCCCTGCCCGCCGATACCGCCGGAGTGTTCGTGTTGCTGGGCGATATGCCGCGTATTCCGCAGGGTGTGTTCGCGACTTTGAAGCAGGCGGTTTTGGACGGTGCTCCGGCTGCTGCAACCACCTATCGCGGCCAACGCGGTCACCCGGCTCTAATTGGCAAAACCTTGATCCCGCGCCTGCTAACACTCACGGGCGACGCCGGAGCCAGATCTATCTTCCAAGACCTTGGCGACGCGCTTGCCCTCGTGGATTCATCGGACGAGGGCGTTCTCTTCGACGTCGACGTTCGAGACGACTTGGCGCGCTAGCCCCTCACGAACGGCAGGCTGCTGGTCGCCTGTCCGTTCATCGCCAGGATCGCGTTGGCCACGGCCGGCGCAATCGGCGGTGTGCCGGGTTCGCCGACCCCTGTCGGGGCGCCTCCGGATGGCAGGATGTAGGTTTCCACGGTGGGCGCTTCAGAGTTGCGCAGCACGCGGTAGCCATCGAAATTGGTCTGCTCAACGGCACCGTCTTTCAACGTCACCTTGCCGAACAGGGCGGCCGACAGTCCGTAGCAGACCCCGCCTTCCATCTGGGCGGCGACTTGGTCGGGCGAGATGGCGATGCCGCAATCGACGGCGGTATAAACCTTGCCGACCTTAGGTGCCCCGTCCACCAGCTTGACCTCAGCGACCTGGGCGACCACTGAGCCGAAGCTTTCATGCACGGCCACGCCACGGGTCCAGCCTGCGGGTGCCGGGCTTGCCCAACCCGCCTTCTCTGCGACCAACTTCAGAACTGCTGCATGGCGTGTCGCGCCGGCCTTTTCGTAGAGTGCCAGACGATAGGCGACCGGGTCCTTACCGGCTTTGCGCGCCAGCTGGTCGATGGTGTGTTCCATCACAAAGGCCGTGTGCGTGGCCCCGACTGATCGCCACCACAATACTGGCACGCCGAGATCGGGCATCAAGACCTGGCCATCCACCACCGGCGTCGCCTTGAGATAAGGCGAACCCATGGCCCCCTCGACGGTTGATGCATCGATGCCCTTTGACGGGATGGGTGAGCCCTTCATCAGCGACTGGGTCACCACCTTGTGGCTCCACGAAGCGGGGAAGCCGTCCTTGTCGGTGACGATCTTGACCCGGTGATGGGTCAGAGGGCGGAAATAGCCCGCCGTCATGTCGTCTTCGCGAGTCCAGACCAGCTTCACGGGGCGGCCTTTGCCGACCTTCTTGGCGATATGGACGCATTCGGTCACATAGTCGGACTGGAAATTGGCGCGCCGCCCAAAGGAGCCGCCGGCAAACAGGGTCTCGATTTCAACGGCACCGGGCAACATGCCGACGATCTTGGCGGTGTTCAGCTGATCGATGGTCGGGATTTGCGAGCCGAAGGTTAGCTTGGCCTTACCGCCGGAAATCTCGGCCACACAGTTCATGGGTTCCATAGTGGCGTGGGCCAGGAACGGGAAGTCGTAGGTGGCCTCGAAGACCTGGCCCTCTGTGGGCTTGGTCGCGTCACCCTTGGCTTCAAAGGACTGCCATTTGATCTTTTCCGGCAGGATGCCCTTGCCGCTGGCCCAGTCGGTATAGTCGGCCAGCAGTTTGTCGGTGCCGCGCGTCTCGGCTTTGGTTTCGTCCCAAACCACCTTCAGCGCATCGCGGCCCTTCTTCGCGGCATAGGTGTTGTCCGCCACCACCGCCACGCCCGTGGGGATTTGGTAGACGTCCACGACGCCCGCGATCTTCTTGGCCTCGGTGGCATCAAAACTCGTCACCTTGGCCCCAAAGCGCGGCGCATGCGCCACCATGGCGACCAGCATATTGGGCAGCTGCACGTCTTGAGTGAACCGCGCCGTGCCGTCGCTCTTGGCCTGGGAGTCCTTGCGGCGCACCCTGTCTGTGCCGATCAGGGTGAAAGTTTTTGGGTCCTTCAAGGCGGGTGTTTTGGCAGGCGCGATCTTGGCAGCATCGGCCAACAGATCGCCAAACCCAGCCGATTTGCCGCTCTTGGTGTGGCTGACCACGCTGTCCTTGACGGTGATCTCAGCGGCGGGAATACTCCATTTCGCCGCTGCCGCATCCACGAACATGGCGCGCGCGCTGGCCCCGGCCGTGCGAAGTTGGGTCCAGGAATTGTGGATCGCGGATGATCCGCCCGTCCCCTGAACGCCCATCACGGTATTGGCATAGACCTTGGCATTGGCCCCGGCTTGCTCGACCTTCACCTTTGACCAGTCGGCGTCGAGTTCCTCAGCCACGATCGCGGCTAGGCCCGCATGATTGCCTTGACCAAATTCAATATGCTTAGAGACCACGGTCACCGCGCCATCGGCAGCGATCTTGATGAACGGTCCAAAGGCACCGAAGTCTTTTTTGGCCCCAATCGAGAGGATGTCGCCAGGGCCGCAACCGACCAGCAGGGCACCGCCTACCAGGGTCGCGCCGACCACGAGCTCACGCCGTGTCGCGCCGGATTTCAGATCGATTGGATTGAGGGGTGCGTTCATGATCTTGTCCCTTAAACCTTAGCCACAGTCGACATACCGGCCGCTTCCTTGATCGCGGCTCGAATGCGTTGATAGGTCCCACAGCGACAGATGTTGCCATCCATGGCGGCGTCGATGTCGGCATCGGTAGGCTTGGGCTTGGTTGCCAACAAGGCTGCGGCGCTCATCAATTGACCCGACTGGCAATAGCCGCACTGGGGAACGTCGTTCTTGACCCACGCCAGTTGCAATGGGTGATTGCCGCCCAGGCTTTCGATGGTCGAAATCTTCATGCCCGCCAGGCCGGAAATCGGCATGGAGCAGGACCGGATGGGTGAGCCGTCCACCAGAACCGTGCAGGCCCCGCATTGACCTATCCCGCAGCCGAATTTCGGCCCGGTAAGACCGACCTCATCGCGCAGAACCCAAAGGAGGGGCGTATCGGGATCAGCCTTTATCGCGACAGATCTGCCGTTCACTTCAAGCGTCGTTGCCATGGGTTCATCCCTCCCCGGATTCGTCAGTCGCCGATCTTAACGCTGTTTAGGTGAGTTGGTAAATGCGTTCTGGCATGGCGTTAGGCCGAGAGAGTACCTAAAATGGACGGCGCAGTTCTGGAGTTAAATATGAAACGCGCCGCTTTGATCTTGGCTGTCATACTTGGAGCATCGAGCCCGGCCATTGCTGCCGATGGCGCGAAGATATTCACCTTGCAGTGCAAGACCTGCCATCAGGCCAAGAGCACACTGATGGGCCCAAGCTTGGTTGGCGTGTCAGGCCGTAAGATCGGCAGCTTGTCGGATTTCAGCTTTTCAACGGGTCTTAAGGCGAAGAGCCAGACCTGGACAGACTTGGCGCTGGACCAATTTCTGGCATCGCCCAACAAGTTCGCGCCGGGCGGTCGAATGCCAGCTGCCCTGCCGTCGGCTGCTGATCGCGCTGCAGTGATCAGCTATCTCAAGACACTGAAGTGAGACTGTCTCAGGCCATCCGAGCCGTGGTCGCCTGACTTGGACGCCTTTCCCGCCTATTTCCCGCTCGCTGGAAAGACAGTCGTTGTTGCCGGGTCAGGTGAAGCGGCGGAAGCCAAGGCCCGCTTGTTCGTTGGGTCGCCGGCCAATGTCCTGAGGATCGAGGGCGCTGCGGCTCTGGAGCAGCAGACCTATTGCGGCGCGGTTTTGGCGTTTATCGCCGACCCTGACGAGGCCTTTGTCACCCGCGCTGCCGCGGCTGCGCGAAGTGCGGGTGTGTTGGTCAATGTGACGGACCGCCCCCAGCTTTGCGACTTTACGACACCGGCGGTGATTGATCGTGGTGAAGTCGTCGCCGCCATCGGAACTGGCGGTGCCTCGCCCATGCTGGCCGCCATGCTGCGCAACGATATTGAACAACAAATCCCAGAGGGTACCGGGCGCGTTGCAGCCCTGTTCCGCCAGTTTCAGGAGCAGGTTCGCACTCGCTTTCCAGAACTTGGCCAGCGTCGAGCCTTCCTGCGATTGGCGCTGTCAGGACCGGCTGCCCAGGCGGCCTTGGCCGGTGACATGGTTTTGGCCGCCGAGCACTTCGTCCAAGCTATCAACGCTGGCGCGGCAACCCTGGGCTCGGTGCAGTACATCGACGGGAAGGGACCAGCCGACCTGATCACCCTGCGCGCCAGCCGCGCGCTAGCCGCAGCCGACATCCTCATCGTTGATCCTGACATCGATCTGAACATTGTTGCCATGGTCCGGCGTGACGCGGAACGGATGCCACTGGAGGCGGCGACAACGCAATATCTAGCCCGGCAAGTTGCTGCGGGCCGGCGCGTTGTCAGGATTGTCTCCACCCCACCTCATCGCGAAATGGCTGAGCTCGCTGAATTTGGCTCACGGGTCGAAGTGCTGGCGACGGCAATCGACCTGCCGCCAGCCTAAAATCCGCATCCGTCCTATTGATCCAGTGATCTGTCCTTGGTCTCCGGAAGGAACAGAAGGCAACACACCACCGAGATCGCTGTGAAGGCGAAGGGATACCAGAGTCCTGAATAGATATTGCCGACTGCGGCTACGATCGCGAAGGCCGTGAAGGGCACAAAGCCACCGATCCAGCCGGTTCCAATGTGATAGGGCAGCGACATGGCGGTATAGCGGATTTTGGTTGGAAACAACTCGACGAGACACGCTGCAATCGGCCCGAATAACGATGTCGCGGCGATCACAAAGACGAAGAGAACGGCCAGGAGCCCCGGCAGGTTCATCCGCGCAGGATCAGCCTTGGCGGGATAACCGGCACCCGACAGCGCGGCCTTTATCTGGCCCTCGATCTTGGCCTTCAACGCCTTGGCTTCCGCTTTGGGCAGGCCCTTGGCAGATTGCGACTCAACGACGGTATCGCCAACCTTGACCTGAGCTTTTGAACCAGAGGGTCCCGCCTGGTTGTCATAGGATACCCCGGCATTGGCCAGAACGCTCTTGGCAATGTCGCAGGACGAGACAAACGACGCCTTGCCGACCGGGTCGAACTGCAGCGAGCACTCAGCCTTGTCTGCAATGACCACAACCGGCGTGCGCGCCTGAGCCTCAGCTAAAGCTGGATTGGCCATCTGAGTGAGCATGTGAAAACCCGGGAAATAGGCCACCAACATCAAGGTCATGCCAAACAGCATGACGGGCTTGCGACCGACCTTGTCCGACAGCGCACCGAATACGACATAGAAGACCGCGCTGACGGCCGTCGCGGCCATCATCAGCAGGTTGATCGTTGCGGGATCAACCTTGAGGAACTTGTCCAGGAACGTCTGGGTGTAGAAGAAACTTGTGTACCAGACGGCCCCCTGTGCCGACATGATCGCGAAAAGCGCGATGAGCACAATCTTCAAGTTCTTCCACTGACCAAAGGCCTCGGCATAGGGTGCCTTTGATGTGTCTCCCTCGGCCTTCATCTTGGCAAACGCCGGGCTCTCAGAGAGTTTTAGGCGCATGAAGATCGAAACCGCCAAGAGTCCGGCGGAAAACAGGAATGGAATGCGCCAACCCCAGGCATCGAAGGCTTCCGGGCCAAAGAATTTGGCGGTGAGCAGCCTCGTCACCAGGATGACCAATAGAGCCGCAAACAACCCGAATGCAGCCGAGGTTTGAACCCAGCTTGTCGATCTGCCCCGAGCACCTGGCGGCGCATGCTCGGCCACATAGATCGCCGCCCCGCCGTATTCTCCGCCCAGAGCAAAACCCTGTAGAATGCGCATGAGGACCAATAGCGCCGGCGCAATTATACCAGCCTGCGCATAGGTTGGCAGGAGGCCGATGGCAAAGGTCGCCCCTCCCATCAGGATTACCGTAATCAAGAAAGCGCCTTTGCGGCCCGCCTTGTCGCCGATCCGACCAAACACCAGGGCACCGATTGGGCGAAACGCAAACCCAGCGCCAAACAGCGCCAAGGCCGCGATGTATCCTGCTGTGTCAGTGAGACCAGAGAAAAAGGTCTTGGAGATCACGGTCGTTAGGCTGCCGAAGACGAAGAAGTCATACCATTCGAATGTCGTTCCCGCCGCAGAGGCTGCCACGACTGTCCGCAGAGGTGTGCTCTTCGGCGCGTCTCCAATTGCCTCTGCCATGCATCGCTCCCCAATGTGTGCAGGGGTGATCTAGCATTAGGCGGTCCTAGGGCGAAAGAGCCGTTAGGCTGCGGCCCCGTTAGTCATCTCCAAATGACCCGCTTCAATTTTGGAGCAGTCCATTAGAAAGCGTTCTCACCGGTGATGGCTCGACCCAGTATCAACGCGTGAACATCGTGGGCACCTTCATAGGTATTTACGGTCTCCAGGTTCGCCGCATGACGCATCACATGATACTCGCCGCTGATGCCGTTGCCGCCGTGGATGTCGCGGGCCTCGCGGGCGATGGCCAGAGCTTTGCCGCAATTGTTGCGCTTCATCAGGCTGATGGCCTCCGGCACCCAGGCCCCCTGATCAATCAGCCGACCCAGCGCCAACGCCCCCTCGAAGCCCAAGGCGATCTCAGTCTGCATGTCAGCCAGTTTCTTCTGGATCAGCTGACGGGCGGCCAGGGGCTTGCCGAACACGTTGCGGGTCTTGGTATAGTCGCGACTAGCATGCAGGCAGAAGTCAGCGGCCCCCATTGCGCCCCAGGCGATGCCGTACCGCGCCTTGTTAAGACATGAGAATGGACCACGAAGGCCCGAAACACTGGGCAGCATTTTGTCTTCGCCGACAAAAACGTCGTCCAGGGCGATCTCACCGGTGATCGAGGCGCGCAGGCTCAGCTTGTTCTGGATTTTCGGGGTGGTGAACCCCTTTGAGCCGCGATCCACCAGGAACCCGCGGATCACGCCGTCCAGTTTGGCCCAGACCAGGGCAACGTCGGCGATGGGCGCATTGGTAATCCACATTTTGGATCCGGAAATCGTATAGCCGCCGGGAGCCTTGCGCGCGGTCGTGCGCATGGAGGCTGGGTCGGAGCCGCCATCAGCTTCGGTCAAGCCAAAGCAACCGATGATCTCACCGCGCGCCATGCCAGGCAGATAGGTCTGTTTCTGCTCTTCAGAACCGAAGGCGAAAATTGGGTACATGACCAGGGAGGACTGAACGCTCATGGCGGAGCGATAGCCGCTGTCGATGGCTTCAATCTCGCGGGCGATTAGACCATAGGCCACGTGATTGACGCCCGCGCATCCGTATTCCTCTGGTAGCGTTGGGCCCAGGAAGCCCAGGGCCCCCATCTCCGTCATAATCTCGCGGTCGAACCGCTCTTCGGCATAGGCCGAGACCACCCGGGGCAGCAGTTTGTCGCGGGAATAAGCGCGAGCCGCGTCCCAGACCATGCGCTCGTCCTCCGACAGACGTGCGGCCAAGTCCAATGGGTCTTGCCAATCAAAGGTCTTTTGGGTCGCGCCAGTGTCGAGGGCCATAGCCTTAAGTCTCCAAGCTTTGCGGCCTTATGACGCCAAATCAGGTTCCCGTGTAGTGGCCTTGTCGCTTCTCGCGGAAGGAAGCCGCCGACTCTTTGGAATCACTGATCGCACGACGGGCAATGCCGAGGCCGACAGACTCGTATCGGAGGGCGGTGGCTAGGTCGGCATCCTGGTTGTTTTGCAAGACGGTCTTTGCCATGCGCACCGCCAAAGGTGGCCAGCGGGTCATCTCACGGGCATAGGCCACTGCGGCTTGCAGCAGGTCACCTTCAACCAGACGATTGAGCAGGCCCAGGCTTAAGGCTTCGGGTGCCAAGACCATGCGGCTGGTCAAGACCAAATCAGCGGCAGCGGCATAACCGACGATGCGTGGCAGGAACCAACTCATCCCGCTGTCAGGCGAAAGGTTCCGCTCGACAAATGTGGTCTTGAACCGAGCGTCGGCCGATCCGATCCGCACATCGCAAGCCAAGGCCGCGCTCATCCCGGCCCCCGCGCAAACCCCATTTATAGCCCCGATCAGAGGCTTGTCGAAATCGTGGAAGTCCGTGGCCCATTGGCCCACCCAACCCATCTCATCCAGGCGACTGTTCTGGTCGATGCCTGCGGCAGGGGGTGAGACCGTCAAGTCGGCACCTGAGCAGAAACCCCGACCGGCTCCGGTCAGGATCAGAGCGCGGACGGAGTCGTCAGCGCGTGCCACACCTAGCGCCCCGCGCACATCAGCCCGCAATTCGGCGCTTATGGCATTGAGCTTGTCGGGGCGGTTCAGGGTGAGGATCGCGACCGAGTCTGCGACCTCATAGGTAATGGTGTCATAGGTCATGGCTCAGCGCCTCCCGTTTCTTCCATTCTGACCACACGGAACGCAGACGCAATCTGACTTTGTTGCGCGTGGATCGCGTAAGCGCTGTCCGTGATTCGACTTGGCTACGAATCATGGAACGGTACCCAGCTGAATTGCAACCAAGAGGTCAGATCTGGGTTTATCTCGGTAACCCGCTCAGACCTGGGGATAGTCCATGACCGAAGTTGGCGCGTTGGATGTTTTGAGACTCTATCTATGGGTCGCGGCTTTGGCGTTTGTCACCGGGTTTTCGGGGTACATCATCCTGCATAGCATCCCCGTTTAGCCACCCCTGGCTATAAACCAGCCGTTGCGAAACCCCTTGTCAGCCTTGCCATACACGAAGGCCGAACCGTCCTCAGCATCAACTTTACCCCCCGCAGCGTTCAGTACAGCGTGGCCGGCGGCGATATCCCATTCCATGGTTGGTCCATGCCGAGGATAGATATCGGCGGCCCCTTCGGCGAGGCGGCAGAATTTGATCGAGGAATCCATCGGGTGCGGGGTGTCGAAGCCGTATTTGTCGGCCAAGCCCTGCACTGTTTCGGGCCTCATGGTGTGGCTGACTAACGCGATGGCCGCGCCCTTGGGCCAAGTGCGTACCTGCACTGGACGATTTTCGCCGCCGTCGGTACGTTTCATGGCTTGGCCGTCCTGAGTGAACCAGGTTTCGCCGGTGGCTGGCGCGTTGACTGCACCTGCC
Organism: Alphaproteobacteria bacterium; assembly: GCA_031427275.1. Taxonomy (GTDB): domain Bacteria; phylum Pseudomonadota; class Alphaproteobacteria; order Caulobacterales; family Caulobacteraceae; genus Phenylobacterium. The sequence goes on from JANPNB010000068.1 coordinate 9,709, forward strand.
ACCGGCTGGCCATCTTCGATAAGCGCGATATTGACGGTGAAGTTCGGATCTCCTCGCACAAAGGCTTTGGTGCCATCGACGGGATCGACCAGAAAGAACTGGCGGCCGATCGCGTCGGGCGTGCCGAATTCGCTGGCATCTTCTTCCGAGATTACGTGCACCCCAGGGAAGGCGGTGGCCAAACGCGCCAGAATCAAGGTTTCAGCTTGGCGGTCGGCCTCCGTCACTGGGCTTTCGTCGGCCTTGGTGTGAACAGTGAGGCCTGATTTCCAGAGGGGTAGGATCAGGCGCGCCGCCTCTTCACAAATATCTGCAAGGATCTGCCCGACATTTTCATAAGATTCCATGGCCGCTACCTAGACGGCCCGCACGGTTTGCCAAAGCGCCAAATCAGGCCAGATTCAGCAAATCATGAGTGAACCAGCCCTCTCCTCCCAAGATTTGCCACCGCTCGCTCCCATTGAGTTGGCTTTACCACGCACCGCTGAGGTCGCGGCCTATTTGGCCGCGCGGATGTGTCACGACTTCATCAGTCCGGCTAGCGCCATCGTTTCAGGCTTGGACCTGCTGGATGACCCGACCATGGCCGACATGCGCGACGACGCCATGGCCCTGATCGCCGGTTCGGGTCGAAAGCTTACCGACCTTTTGGCCTTTACACGCATTGCCTTTGGGGCCTCTGCGTCGGCTGAGACCTTTGACCCGCGAGACCTAGCTAAGCTGACCCAGGGGGTTTTCAACCACATGAAGGCGCAATTGGATTGGCAGGTCCAGGCTCCGACCCTCTCTAAACCCTCCGCGCGGATCGTGCTTAACTTGGCGCAATTGGCGGGGGCCGCTCTGCCGCTTGGCGGCACAGCAACGGTCAATGTTGCTGAACAGGACGGGTTGGCCTCAATTGTCATCGAAGCCGTCGGACCCAAGGCGCGAATTCGCCCGGAGGTTTTGGAGGGCCTTCAAGGCCATGCCATGACGGAGGGTCTACACGGCCATTGGGTCCAGGCCTACTATGTCAGCTTGGTAGTCCAAGATGTGGGGGGCCAAGTATCGGGCCAGATCACCGATGACGTGGTCATATTCAGCGCGTCGATCCCCGCCTAAAACTCGCATTGAGGTTGGCGTCCAAACCCCTCCTTAACCATCCCTGCGTCACAACCGTTCTCATGGAGGAGATCGGTTGAAGACCTGCCTTGTCGTTGATGACAGCCGGGTGATCCGCAAGGTGGCCCGCCGCATTCTGGAGGATATCGGCTTCGAAATTGCCGAGGCCTCCGACGGTATGGAGGCGCTTGCTTGGTGTCGCGCTGCCATGCCTGATGCGATTCTGTTGGACTGGAACATGCCAGTCATGAACGGCATTGAGTTCCTACGTCGGCTGCGCCTAGAGCCGGGCGGGGATGGGCCATCTGTGGTGTTTTGCACCGTGGAGAACGATCTTGAACGGATCAATGAGGCCTTGGAGGCTGGAGCCCAGGAATACATCATGAAGCCCTTTGATAGCGATATAATAGCTTCAAAGTTTGCCGAAGCGGGGCTCGCATGAGCCCCGAAGACTTCGAACTGGTTGCCGAGCTCTGCGCAGAGAAATCTGGACTGGCGGTGGATTCGCGGAAAACCTACCTCATCGAGAGTCGGTTGGGTCCGATTGCCCGACGTGAAGGCTTTGGGTCGATTTCTGACCTTTTGGCGGCGATGAAGGTTCGTGGTGAAGACGGTCTTGTCTGGAGCGTCGTCGAAGCGATGTCGGCCGGCGAGACGGCATTTTTCAGGGACCGCATAGCGTTTGAAGCCTTTGGTTCGGTGATCTTGCCGAATCTCTCGCGAATCCGGGGTGACCAGCCCATCCGGGTATGGAGTGCGGCCTGCGGGCCGGGTCAGGAAGTTTACTCCCTGGCGATGAAGCTTGATGAGGAACGCGGTGCCTTGTCTCCAAAGACCCGAATCGAGCTCTTCGGTTCAGACATTTCCGAGCGTGCGCTCGAGAAGGCTCAAAGCGGGCTCTACACACAGTTTGAAATTCAACGGGGACTATCGGTGCAGCGGCTGGTTCGCTACTTCGACAAGGTTGAAGACAATTGGCAACTGGCCCCACGCATTCGCCAGATGGTGCGTTGGCGGAGAATCAATCTGGTTTCCGAGCTGTCGGCGGCGGGTCGTTTCGACGTGATTTTTTGCCGCCACGTGCTGGAGTCCATGACCCAAGCTGCGCGACCACAACTCCTAAGGAATTTGGTTCGGGCTCTGAGCCCAGAAGGTTATCTTGTTGTCAGCCAAGACGAAGCACCCGTAGGGCTCGGAGATGGATTTTTGCAACTCCCAGACCAGAGAGGGATCTATTGCCGAGACCCGGCCTACCAGGTGGCTGCTTAGCGGCCCTAGAGCCCGTTCCCTTTAGACGGCGGTTAGAGGGAAAAACTGGGCTCTGATTCAAAGAGTTAGAGCATATTTCGTTCCTACAGTCGGTTCCCACTTATCGGAACATGCTCTACGCCGCCGCACGGTTCGTCTTAGTTGGCTTGATGGACCTCTCATTACTTTGAATTGGGAAAACGAGGCGCGCGGTGACGCCGCCTTTCTCGTTGCGAACCAATTCGCTGAAGCCGCGAAGTTGTCGCGCAAAAGCAGCCATAAGCGTGCGTCCAACGCCTTGGCCGCTTAAAGCAGCCTCAGAGGCAGGGCCATCATCGCTAATACTCAGGACCGCTTCGCCCTGATTTACCGCAAGGTCGACCGTCAGCTTACCACCCCGTCCCGCAAATGCGTGCTTCTGCGCGTTGGTGATGGCCTCCACCGCAAATAGCGCCAGGGGGGCCAAGCGGTCTGGATCAATGACCAAGGTGTCAGCCTTAATCTCAGTTTCAACCGCCATACCGCGCAGGGTTTCGGAGGAAATGAGCTGAGCCGTCAGTTCCTCCAGGAACGCCCTAAGGTCCACTTTCTTGATATCAATACCTTGATAGAGGGCGCGATAGATCAGCGCCAAGGCCGTGATGCGCTGGCGCGTATCGGACATCGCTGAACGTGCCGTTGGATCCGTCAAGGCTCGTTGCTGGATATTCAGCAACGACGAAATCACCTGAAGATTGTTCTTAACGCGGTGGTGGATTTCCCGCATCAAAGAGTCCTTCTGAGCTAGGCTATCGCGCAGCGAACCATCTCTGGCCACAATGGCGTCAGCCATGTCTTCGAGCGTTTCAGCCAAATCCCGGATCTCGGGTGGCGCACGATCTGCCTGCATGGCCCTGACGGAGTAGCGACCTTTGCCATAGAGCGCCGCAATGCGCTGCAGGTAAGCGATCCAGCGGATGACCACGCGTTCCGTCGCGACCATGACCGCGACCAAGGCCAATGCGAAAGTTAGGATGGGATAGGCCAGACCCGTCAGGGGGTTGAGCTGGGTCCAGGAGAAGAGGCCCTCTGACCGTGCCGACAGGATCACATAAAGGTCCTCGCCGACAAGCGGTGCCGCTGAATAGACCCTGCGTTCCCCGCGACGATCGGCTGCGTACCAGACCAACGACCCACGATCATCCGCCTGGGTTTTCCAGTTCGAGGGAAGGGCAGCAAAGGCATCCGGGTTGGTAAAGTTGATGTACTGACCGTCTGCCCCAGCAAGAGCGACTTCGGATTTCGCTGGCAAGGCGCGGTCTGTCAGGCTCGGAGCCAAGCTCTTTAGCGTGATCACAGCGACAAGTGCGCCGTCAAAGCTTTGATCAGGTGCGGTATACCTGACGGCCGCCAGTAGCGCTGGTTCTGGCGCATAATTGGCACCGGGATCGCGGGTGATCACCAGTCTGTCGCCACGTTCCAAGGCCTCAAACCACGGCTGGCGTCCACGCATCGGATCAACGGGGACGTCACCGGCCGCGCAGGCGACCCTGCCAATACTGTCGAACCGTATCAAATTCGCGTATCCGGGGATGCGCTCAGTGACCTGGACCAAACGCTGCACGCATTGGGCACCGACAGATTCAGGAGCCAAGGTCTGGAGCAAAATGTCTGCGGCTTCCATACGCGCCCGCGCCGTCGATGCAGACCGTTCAGCTGCGGCAGCGAGGCTCTCGCGTTTGGCCTCAGCTTCGCGCTTGTAGGCCAAGCTGGATTGAACGCCGCCTAGGACCAAGACCGGCAAGAGGGCAGCGGCAAGCGCCGCCGTAAGGCGGATACGGATTGTCGACAGAGAACTCCATGGAGCGCTGTTCATGTCGTCTATTGTCCGTCACCGGACGGAGGAAAGCCGCTCCGCATCCGCAAGGATGGAAGCCATGGCATCGCCTGCGGACTTACCATCGCGTTCATATGTTCCACCGTCCAGGATCGCTTGCAGCGCACGACGCGCACGACTAACGCGACTCTTTACCGTCCCAACGGCACAATCGCATATTGCGGCTGCCTCCTCATAAGCAAAGCCCCCAGCGCCAACCAGGATTAACGCTTCTCGCTGCTCAAGCGGCAACATCGTCAACGCCAAGCGTAGTTCGTCCAGCGCCAGAGGGCTTGCTGGATCATCGATGGCCACTAAAGTGCGTTCCGCAGCCTCTTGATCCAGCTGGACCTGTCGCCAGGATCTGCGACGGTCCGAATAAAATTGGTTGCGAAGAATCATGAAGGTCCAAGCCTTCATGTGAGTGCCCATCTGGTATGAACCCCGAGCGTCCCAGGCCTTCAGCATCGCGTCCTGAGCCAGATCGTCGGCCGAGGTTGGATTCCCAGTTAGGGTTCTCGCGAACGCTCGCAGATGCGGGATAAGGGCGACGAGCGCTCGCTTAAACTCCTCATCGTCCAGCATGTCGTGAAGCTGTTTGGCCGGAGAAACGGCCGTCATCAACTACCCTCCGTGGAAGGCTTGTCGGCATTACGAAGAATCTCCAAGAACTCTTCGGGCACGGGCTCGTTCACAACGTCGTCAAATAGCTGTCTCAATCGAACACCAATAGCCAGTTGACGCATGCGCGCATCATCAGCAAGGCTGGATTCCGGATCATAATCTTTGGTTCGTCGCTGTTCGATCATGTTCGGGGCATCCAGACTTGGCGAAATCCCGACTGGTTCTCGCTGGCGATCAACGTCTCGGATGGCCAGCGGTTCCCGTCGAACCCCCAGAATGCGTGTATTCGTGACAAATGGGAACCTCAGGCATTGTGAAGCGTTTCGCTCGCGCGGTTCTTTTGTGATCCCCGCGTTTGTCATCCAGGGTTTTATTTTGTTTAGGGAGTGAATTGAACTTGAGCCTCCTCGGTCGCCTCACGCCACATCTCCCCTATTTGCGCCGCTATGCGCGTGCGTTGACGGGTGGCCAGGACACTGGTGATCACAACGTCAGAACGACCCTCCAGGCTCTCGCTACCGGCGAACGCATCCTTGGTGCCCAATGGTCTGTGCGCGTCGGACTCTATCATGCCTTCCACACTATCTGGGGATCATCGGGCGCAGGCCTGGAAGATCGACCAGAGGATGGACCGGGTTCGCACTATGATCCCCACCGTCGGATCATGCGTATCGCTCCGAGATCTAGACAAGCGTTCTTGCTGACCGCGCTGGAGGGATTTTCGGCTACGGAGGCGGCTCAGATTTTGGGGGTCGGCTTCCCAGAGGTCGATCGCTTGATCACTTTGGCACAGTCAGAAATCGAGGCGGAATTGGCGACTGACGTTTTAATCATCGAGGATGAACCGGTAATCTCGGCGGACATTGAGGCTCTCGTGACAGAGCTAGGGCATGTCGTGACCGATATTGCCGCGACCCGCGATGAAGCGGTACTTGCTGCTGAGCGCCGTCGCCCTGGACTTGTTCTCGCGGACATTCAGTTGGCCGATGGGTCGTCTGGGATCGACGCTGTGAAGGACATCCTGGCTATGTTCGATGTCCCCGTGATCTTTATCACAGCGTTTCCAGAGCGCCTGCTCACCGGAGAGCGCCCAGAACCCACTTTCCTCATCACCAAGCCGTTCCAACCCGAAACAGTGAAAGCGGCTATTGGCCAGGCTCTATTCTTCCACCCGCCAAGCGCCCGACAAGCTGCGTGATGGGATTGGCAATCAAGACTTGCCGCCCCCATATAGGGTGATGAACACGTTTTTGTTTCGACTGACCCTGGTCTTGGCCATCGCGGTCAGCCCGATTGCAGCCGCCCAACCCGTGTCCGGGCAGATTGAGGGTCGAAGCGTCGTTGGCGCAGACGGCAAGCTATTGGGAGTCGTGGAGAAAGTTGTTCTTAACTCCAAAGGTCAGCCGGCTCAAATCCTGGTGCGCCCCAAGGATAAAAAGGCCTCCGGTCCCCATAGCATAGCATTTGCTTCGCTCGACCAAACGGCTGATGGGCTTGTGGTGCCTCTGACCCTGGCTGAGTTTGACGCCATGCCTGCGGTAGAATTGGACGCTGACGACCGCTAATTACCCGCAACGCGGGAACCGACTTTCTGGGTCTGCGTTCTTTCACTGCGGAGGCGACAACGCCCCCCGAAGCTAAGACCAGCAGCCCCGCTGGTCAGTCGCCTCCGCACCCTTCATTTTCTATTTTCCAAAGGCCGACGTCGCCGGACGGGCATCACCGCTTCTTTGGCGTCAACCGGGTCATCAAAATGCCAACCAGAGACGCCGTGATCTTAGGGTTTCGGGTTGCAAGAAAACCGACAACGAGGATCGCGGCCGCCGCGATCAAGGGCTTGTCGCTGGCCAAACCAAAGAGTCTCGAGGTGAGGTCTGGATCTTCGGCTTTTACGGTGCGGCGCTTTGGGGAAGCAATAAACAAGGCGATCATTGCCCCCATTAACATCAACATTACGACGGTCCCCGCAACGCATGCCGCTGCGAGTGCAGGGCCGAGTGATGGAAGCAAGGCTGCATACAATGCAAACGCCAATGCGATCACCGCCACGCCGACCGCTGCTGCAAGTCCTGTAATTCCACAGGCCAGAAGAATGGCGCGCCGCAAAATCAACGGCTACGGCCGCCAGCAAGCAATAGGCCCAGAAGCAGGCCCACACCCAAAGCAGTACTGGCAGCCATCAAGGGCTTCTCGCGGACGCGCTGGGAGACATAACGCTGCGCTTCGTCGAGATGCTCTACTGTTGTGTCCGCATATGTCTGTGATTGAGCCCTAATCTGTTCGATTCCTTCGGAAACTACCTTCTCAAAGCGCTTTGCCGCATCGGTAAAGCGATGCTCGACCTGGGCCGCGGCTTCAGCAACAGCACTCGTGGCTTCTTTGACCTGGTCCTCGGCGAGATTGATGTTTTTGATAGGCATATTTGAACTCCGTGGAATTGAATTTGGGACGGCTGAGCTATTGCCGTTCCCCCTAACGTCTATCCCGTTCTAAGGATGCAGAAAAGTCAGTCAGCAAGATCGAAAAACAAAACCTGCGGAAAATGCGGGTTCCTATCGCGTCCTACCCCAAGCGGGACTATGCTTTGACGATGGCTAAGGAGCTTTCCAGTCTTGTTCTCGACCGCGAGCGGTTGGACCTTGCCTTGGAGGCTTCACGGCTTGGCGAGTATGAGTGGGATTTCGGCCTGAACCTCTTTCGCGTAAGTCCGCGCATGCAGGAGATCACCGGAATGGCAGCCGGTGCGTACTCGATTACAAATCCTGATCATTTATGGGAGATTATCCATCCCGAAGACCGTGCAGCGGCGCGGCACGCCATCGAGTCGGCTATTGATACTAATGGCCGTTACGACATTGATCATCGTGTTCTGCGGCCAGATGATGGAAGGGTCATCTGGGTTCGCGCGACAGGAGTCTTAGTTCACGACATCCAAGGTCGTCGCGTCGCCGTTTGTGGGCTGATCGGCGATATATCGGCGCGACGTGCAGCCGAAGAACAGCGCATCACCTTGATGGCTGAGCTAGACCATCGGGTCAAAAATGTTTTGGCGGCTGTGCAAGCCTTGGCTCAGCAGACCGCAAAGCGCACCACATCGATGAGTAACTTCTTGTCGACATTTTCTGGTCGCCTCAAGGCCATGGCGTCGGCTAACGAATTGCTGACGGCTGCCCGCTGGCGGGGCGCGGCGATCGCTCAATTGGCTGAAGCGGAGTTAAGTGGAATTGCGCCAGGTCAGACTAAGTGGGAGGGGCCAGACCTGTTCCTAACGCCCCGAGCAGCCAATGCGTTGTCTCTGGCCCTCCATGAGCTCGCGACAAATGCGCTGAAATTTGGGGCCCTTTCTACGGAAACAGGACAGGTGAGCCTCACTTGGGCGGCGGAGTCAGATGGAGGCTTTGGTCTGACATGGTCTGAGAGCGGGGGACCGACTGTTACCGCACCGCCGCAGCTTGGCTTTGGGTCGACCCTACTGAGGCAAGTTACCGGGCGTGAGCTCAATGGCGACGTAGAAGTCGAATTCCGCGCCTCTGGTGTTCACGTTCATTTGCGTGCCGCAGCTGCGGCTATTGCCGAACGACTTGAACCGCCCACGGACTCTCCACGCCGCGGGCCCTTAGAGTTGGCTCCGGTTATCGCAGGATCTTCTGATCTCCGAGGGGCTCGAGTGCTGATCGTTGAAGACGCCGTGCTCCTGGCCCTTGAGTTGGAAACAGGGCTCTCGGAGGCCGGTGCGGTCGTGATCGGACCAGCCTATGAGCTGGAAGAGGCCATTGCGCTGCTAGGTCAACCCATTGATGTCGCTGTGCTTGATGCCAATCTGAATGGTCGTGCTGTGACGCCGGTCGCTCAGGCTCTTGCCGACGCTGGGGTCCCGTTTGTATTCGCTACAGGCTATGGCGAAGCCGCAGGAGCCCCCAGTGGCTTCGACGCGCCGGTCATTCGCAAGCCTTATGACGTCAGCCAAGTTGTGTCCGCGGTCGCCGCATTGCTTGCCCGCTAAAGCCCGTTCCCTTCCGACGGAACCATCTGAAGGGAGAAACTGCGCTCTAAAGAGTTAGAGCATGCTTTCGTCCTACCGGCGGTTTCAACCTATCGGAACATGCTCTAGCGAGCGATTGTCGGACTCAAGTCCTCAAGAATTCAATGATGGCCGGGTTGGCAGAGCGATCCTGCAACATAAACAAATGTCCGCCCTCGAAAAACCGAAGGCAAGAACCTGGAATGCGCATCGCCAAACCCAGCTGAGTTTGCGGGGTCGCGATACCATCGTACTTGCCGGCAGCAATCAGTGTTGGCACTTTAAGGTTGGGCAGACGATCCCAAACGTCGTGCTTGGCCCGGGCCGCCAATTGGCGCTTGGCACCCTCCGCGCGTCCGGGCTCACCGGCAAAAGGGTCTGCCGCGGCTAGGGCCAAGAGCTGGGCGTAGTCTTGCGGATTTTCCCGTGCCCAGGTGGCATTTCGCCGGGTATCAGAAATTGGCATGAGATGTTTAGCCCTGGCCTCACCCGCCAAATCTCCGATCTCGTGAAATGGGAAAGATGCGCCGCCGCCGCCACCCGGTGACGTGCAGGCTAGAACCAGCCGTCGAACCCGACCGGGGTGTCGAAGCGCCAGCTCTTGAGCAACCATTCCCCCAAAGGACACGCCGACCACCAAGGCATGGTCCCATTCCTGGTCAGCCATCACTGCAGCCGCATCATCTGCATAGTCTGCCATGGAGTAGGCCTGATCTGGCTTGTCACTCTGTCCCAGGCCGCGCTGATCGTAGGACAACATGTCGAACGTTTTGCCCAAAGGACCGTCAAACGAGTTGGGCTTGTTGCGCAGGTCAGCTCCGGTTCCAGAGATGAACAACAACCGCTCGCCACTGCCAGCCCGTTCATAGTGGATATTCAAGCCGTTGATTTGCGTCTTAGGCATCAGGGTCTCCGTTGAGCAACAGTGGCGATCAGTCGTACCAGCTCACCCCGATCTTGTGGCGAGAGTTGCAAGAGCATGTCCCTTGAATTTGCGACCTGCGCAGCGCGGAGGCGGCCGGACAGCGCGAGGCCTTCTGATGTGAGTTCCAGGCGGACGACGCGGCGATCCGCCTCGCTGCGAGACCGCGCCACCAAGTTGCGGCCCTCAAGCCTGTCCAATGCTGAGGACACGGTGGAGTCCGGTGCTGTCAGCGCTTGCGAGAGTCTACGCACAGTCCACTCGCCTGGCTGGCTTAACACCGACAGTAGTCCCACATCATTGGCATGCAGGCCTGTATAGGCGCTGCCAGCCAACAATCCCGGTTCAAGCTTGAACCGGCGCAGCAACGTGGTCACTGCGATTGCCAAGTCAGCAGCTTGATCCTCAAGCATGGATGATTGCTCAATCATTGAATCGCAATCTAGACGCTGTGTGTGCCGCTGTCGTCTTGACAAAAATTCCGAAAGACAGATATTCCGACCATCGGATTATATAGGCGGAAGATGCTGACGTGAAGACCTCGGTGCTGGGAAACCTCGGATCGGTAAGCCGGCTAACGCTAGGCGGTGGCGGGATCGGTCAGGGTTGGGGTGAGACAAGCCGCGAGGAATCAGCGGCGACTCTCAAGGCTGCCGTCGATGCCGGCATCAATCTCATCGACACAGCACCGATGTACCTTAACTGCGAGGAGATCTTCGGTGAGACTTTTCAGGGCGCGCTTCCTGCCCATGTGAAGACCACAACAAAGTGCCAGCTGGGTACGCCGGGGCGCGGACGGGTAGCAGATATCCTCGAGGCGTCACTCACCTCCAGTCTAGCGGCCATGCGGGTGTCACGCTTTGATGTTTTCTTCCTTCACTCCAGCCTGGCCCCCAATGACTACGCCTACGCCCGAGGTGACGAACGTCGCGATAGGTTCTCTACAAACTGGTCGACATATGTCGATGAGGTGGTTCCGGCCTTCGAGCGGTTGAAGGCGCAGGGTCGGATTGGGGCATGGGGGATAACCGGCATTGGAGTTCCCGCCAGCGTCACTGCGGCTCTCGACCTCCCGACGAAACCTGATGTCGTCCAGGTGATCACTAATCTGTTGGATTCCGCGGGTGGCATTCGCCAATTCGCCGAGCCAGCGGAACCGCGAGCCATCCTTGCTAAGGCGATCGACACGGGTGTCGGCATCATGGGGATACGTGCGGTTCAAGCGGGTGCGCTGACCTTGGCTTTGGATCGCAGCACGTCGCCTAACCATCCGGAAACCAAAGATTTTGAGCGCGCCACACCGTTCCGTGCGCTGTGCGCGCAATGGGGTGAAGACCCCGCAGTGATCGCACATCGCTATGCGCTGGGCATGGAAGGTGTCGCGACCCTGGTCCTGGGCGTAAAGAATCGCGACGAACTCAGTCAAGCTTTGGGCGCAGAAACGGCGGGACCCTTAGAAACGGAACAGGTGATGCAGATAGATCAACTGGGTTTGCGGATATGAAAAGTGTTGTCGTAACGGGTGTTTCTACGGGTATTGGCTGGGGGATCACCAAGGCCCTCATTGCCAAGGGATTTCGGGTCTTCGGCAGTGTGCGCAAACAGTTGGACGCTGATCGACTCCGTCAGGAATTCGGTGATCGGTTCGTTCCGTTGATGTTCGATGTCACCGACGAGGTCGCCGTCAAAACTGCTGCGGCTAAAGTGTCTGTGGCTTTGGCTGGCACCACCCTGGCCGGACTAGTAAACAAAGCCGGCGTCTCGGCTGCGGGACCCCTATTGAATCTGCCAATGGCAGACGTTCGCCATCAGATTGACGTTAATCTGACTGGTGTGATCATCACCACCCAGGCCTTCGCCCCGCTGCTCTATGGGGGTGCAGAGCGCACCGGCACGCCCGGGCGGATCGTCAATATCAGTTCGGTCGGCGGAAAGAACGGCGTGCCGTTCCTGGCTCCTTACAATGCCACAAAATTTGCGATTGAGGGCCTATCTGAGGCTTTGCGCCGCGAGTTGCTTGTCCTGGGCGTCGACGTGATTATCGTTGCGCCAGGAGCGGTGGCTACCCAGATTTGGGCTAAAGCTCCGGTGGAAGATGTTGAGCTCTATCGGGACACGCCGTTTTATCCTGCCCTGCAAAAGGTCCACAGCTACATGACGAGCCAAGGCGGCAAGGGTTTGGCACCGGAGGTGTTGGGACAAGCCGTTCTGAATGCATTGACGGTGGCCAAACCCAAGGCTCGCTACAGCGTCGCACCAAATCCTCTACAAACATTCCTAATGGCCAACTTGCCTCGGCGGATGGTCGATCGGATGATGGGCGGGCAATTGGGGTTGCTCCCCAAATAGAGATTCCATCAGGGGCGATGGGTCGGATCGATCCAAGCAATTCCCTCCGGTCTCTCCACCGGCTCTATGTCCAGATTGACCACGACTGCGTCGCTGTCGCTACGGACGAGAACGCACTCAAGCGCCTCTGAGTCGGAGGCGTTGACTTCCTGATGGGGGACGTAGGGCGGTACGTAGATGAAGTCACCGGGTCCAGCCTCAGCGACAAATTCTAAGGCCTCACCCCAACGCATCCGCGCGCGCCCTTTGATTACATAGATAACGCTTTCAAGCGGACCGTGATGGTGGGCACCGGTTTTTGCCCCAGCATGTATGCTGACTGTCCCGGCCCAGAGTTTTTGAGCACCAACCCTTGCGAAATTGATCGCTGCAGCTCGGTTCATCCCGGGGGTCTGAGGCGTATTGTCGTCGAGTTGGTCAGCGGAGATCACACGAACACCTGATTGTCGCCAGGAATCTTCAGGCACTAAGGTATCATTGACAACTGACATCTATGAATTCCTAATCTGCAAACTGATCCAGTACAGCCTTTTGACAAAAGTCTAAGCTTTCCTTGATCATCGCATCGAGTCTTATTCGCCTGTGACGTGTATCCTAGGGTCAAAAATGTTGAACTGGGAATCTGTCGAGTCGCCATGAGCCTAGAACACGATTTTGACCGCTTTCCTGGGTTCCCTGCTGGGCTTTCTGGAGACGGTAACCCTGAGCGCTATCTAAATGCGGACGCACGAACCGGGCCCACCGATAACGGCAAGCCCAGTTTCACAATAGACCAGGCCGCGAGTCGCCTGACCGGTGACCAGGCTGGATGGAGTGGGGTACTGGGTGCTTCGACTACCGTCACTTACGCATTTCGAGCTAACGCTCCAGCGACTATGCCTTCTGATGTCGGCGGGTTCTCCCGTTTCAGTGATGCACAGATCACTCAGGCTGAATTGGCGTTGTCCGGCTGGTCCGATGCGGCAAACATCATTTTCAGAAGGGTAGGATCCGGAACCTTTGGTGAGGGGGCCTATTCTGATGACGCCTCAATGTTATTTAGTAACTACGATACCGGTGAAGAAGGTGCGGTGGCTTTCGCATACTACCCAGGGTCCCGTGGCTCCAGCTCCCGGGCGGGCGATGTCTGGGTCAACAATAGTTTCGACTACAACGCTAACCCGAGTGTCGGAAATTACGGCGGATTGACGATAGTTCATGAGATTGGCCACGCGATCGGGCTCGGCCATCCGTCCGACTACAACGCTGAAAAGGACGTTAGCCTCAGCTACGGCATTGACGCCGAGTACTATGAGGACAGTCGTCAGTACACGGTGATGAGCTATTTTGGTGGCTTCAACACTGGGGCAAACTTACCGGGCTATTCTGCCGCGCCGCTGTTGGACGATATCGCTGCCATCCAGTTGGAGTATGGGGTCAACACCTCGACGCGAACCGGGGACACTATTTATGGCTTCAACTCCAATGCCGCCCGACCGTGGTTTGAACTGACTTCCAACGCCACCAAGGCTCAATTCGCTGTTTGGGATGCAGGCGGCAACGATACATTCGATTTCTCGGGTTTCTCTTCCAATCAAGTTATCGAATTGCGTCAAGGGTACTTCTCCGATGTCGGGGGCAACCGCGGCAATGTCGCTATCGCCAAGGGTGCCGACATCGAGAACGCCATAGGTGGGTCCGGGTCCGACAGCATCATTGGCAACGCCCTAAACAATCAGCTTCACGGCGGTGGAGGTAATGACACGGTCTATGGCGGCAGTGGCAATGACACCGTTACCGATGTTAGCGGCTCTAACTATCTCCGGGGAGAAGAAGGAAATGACTCCCTGCGGGGTGGGTCTGGGTTCGACGACCTAAATGGAAACCCCGGCAATGACACAGTCTTCGGCGGCGATGGAAACGACTGGGTCCTAGGCGGCAAGGACGACGACGTTCTCTATGGCGAAGGTGGAGACGATATCGTCTACGGGAATCTGGGAAGCGACTGGTGCGACGGCGGCGCGGGTAATGACACCATTCGAGGTGGCCAAGCCAATGACACCCTCCGCGGCCAAGCGGGGGACGACTGGATCTCGGGCGATAGAGGTGATGATACCATATCTGGCGGTAGCGGCGCAGACACCTTCCACAGTTTCGGAGAAGCTGGGATTGACCGTGTAACCGATTTCAATCGCGCTGAAGGCGATCGTGTAATGCTGGATGGCGGAACCACCTATCAGATAACCCAGGTCGGTGCGGATATCGTGATCACCATGGGCGGTGGTGGCCAATTGATTCTCGTGGGCGTGCCACAAACCAGCCTGACCGGCGACTGGATCCTATTCGGCTAGAGCATGTTCCGATAAGTGGGAACCGGTTATCGGAGCCAAACATGCTCTAACTCTTTGAATTAGAGCCCAGTTTCTCCCTTTAGACGATTCCGTCTAAAGGGAACGGGCTCTAGGCTCCAACAATGCCGCGCGTTGCCAAGTCTTGGATATGAACCTCCTCTAGGCCGATTTCTGTCAGTATCTTGTGTGTGTGCTCGCCCAGCGTCGGGCCAGGCCATCTCACAGAGCCGGGCGTTTCTGAGAGTTTCGGGAAGGCGTTCTGCATCTTGATGGCTCCGAACACCGGATGCAGCGTTTCCACAATCGCCTCGCGCGCGCGAAACTGTTCGTTTTCCAGCATGTCGGGTGCTCGGAACATCCGGCCGGAGGGAATACCTTTCTCTTCCAATAGGGCCAGCAGATCTGACAAGATCCAGGTCTTGGTCCAGCCGGAAATAATTTGGTCCAGTTCAGCTTGGTTCTCACCCCGAGCCGCGTGGCTGACGAATTTCGGGTCTTGCGCCAAGTCCGTCCGGCCCATGGTCTCTGCCAACCGAGCAAACACCGTGTCGCCATTGCCGCCGATCAGGATCATCTCGTCGCTCCTGCACGGATAGACATTGGACGGCGCAATACCGGGCAAGATCGCACCCGACCGTTCCCTCACGTAGCCGGTCAAGTCATACTCGGTGACTAGGTTTTCCATCACCGCCAGAACGCTTTCATATAGCGCGGCATCGATCATTTGGCCTCGGCCGGTGTTGGAACGGTGGTGCAAGGCCATCGTGATGCCCATCACCGCATGCATGGCCGTCAGACTGTCGCCTATGGAGATGCCGGCTCGGGCCGGCGGGCGATCGGGTTCGCCGGTCACGTGGCGCAGACCGCCCATGGCCTCGCCGATCAGGCCGTATCCAGCGCGGGTCGCATAGGGACCGGTCTGGCCGAAACCCGAGATTCTAGCCATGATCAGGCGTGGATTGCGCGCGCTGAGCGCCTCATAGCTCATGCCCCACTTTTCCATGGTTCCGGGGCGAAAGTTCTCAATCAAGATGTCAGCCTGGTCGACCAGGTCCTGCGCAATCTTGCGCCCTTCCGGTGTCCGCAGGTCGAGCGCCAGAGAGCGCTTATTGCGCCCGATCACCGGCCACCAGGGCGACAGACCCTTGGGCAGGGACCGCCCCCATTGGCGCATCGGGTCGCCGGACTTGGGGTCTTCGATCTTCACCACGTCGGCACCAAAGTCACCCAGGATCTGACCGCAGAACGGCCCCGCGATCAGCGTGCCCATCTCAATGACCTTCAGGTCGGCCAGCGGGCCAAGGGTGGCGATGTCGGTCATGATCGAGTTCCCCAGTGGGTTTGGCTCTTGGAGCCCGAGCCAGAGGGGCGTGTCAATCATCACCCTAGGGTTCCCTTCAGCTTTGCGTGGGGGTATGGGCGGGGCATGAACCAATATGTGCTGACCCCTCCGCCTGTGATCTCCGTGCCCGTGCTAGGGACGAGCGACCAGTTCCCCGTCCACCGCATCCTTTGCGTGGGTCGCAACTATACCGCCCACCGGATCGAGATGGGCGGCGATGACCGCGAGCCACCGTTCTTCTTCTCCAAGCCCACAGACGGTCTTGTTCTGCCGGGTTCGGATGTCCCCTATCCTAGCGTGACGCAGAACCTGCATCATGAAATCGAGCTGGTTGTGGCTCTAAAGTCGGGTGGTAAGAACGTCTCCGTCGAGCAGGCCTTGGACTTGGTCTACGGTTATGCCGTCGGCGTCGATCTCACCCGCCGCGATCTGCAAAACGCTTCGAAAGACAAGGGCCAGCCCTGGGAGTCGGCCAAGACCTTCGACGCCTCGGCCCCGATCTCAGCGATCAAGCCCTGGACCGGCCCGGCACCTCAGGGCCGCATCGCCATCTCCGTGAACGGCGCGGTCAAGCAGGACTCAATGGTCTCTCTGATGATCTGGAACGTCGCCGAGATCATTGCTGAGGCCTCCAAACTCTGGGCCTTGGCTCCTGGCGACTTGATCTATACGGGCACTCCGGACGGTGTCGGCCCCTTGGTTCGCGGTGACAAAGTCACGGGCGAGATCGAAGGCGTCGGGCAGTTGAGCTTCACGGTCACGGGATGAGCCTGACCCTCTACAGCGCCTGGCGCGCCACGGCTCCTTACCGCGTGCGGATCGGGCTAGCGCTGAAAGGCGTGGCCTATGACTACGTCCCTGTGGACTTAGTCGCTGGCGAACAGCACAAGGCCGCCTACCGGCTGATCAATCCTCAACGCCTGACCCCGGCGCTTGATCTCGGTGACGGCTCCGAGATCATGACCCAGAGCTTAGCGATCCTTGAATGGTTGGACGAGACCCAACCGGAGCCCGCATTTCTGCCAATGGATCCCCGCGACCGTGCTCGGGTCCGCGCTATGGCCCTGATCATCGCCTGCGATATTCATCCGCTTAACAACACCCGGGTCGGGCGCGCCATGTCTGCCATGGGCATCGAGCCGCCCCGCTGGGCCAAGTGGACCGAGCGTTGGATTGTCGATGGGTTCAATACCTTAGAGCCGATGATCGCCAAGCACGGCGACGGCTACTGCTTCGGTGATCTGCCGGGATTGGCCGATATCTGCCTGATCCCCCAGGTCTATTCGGCCCGTCGCTTCGAAGTGGACCTGACCGCCTATCCGGCGATTTGCGCTGTGGCTGACCGCTGCGCCGAGCACCCCGCCTTCATCGCTGCCCATCCCGACCACCAACCCGACGCGCAGAAGGTCTGAGCCTGATGCTCGAAGATTTGAAAGGTAACAACCGGCGTTGGGCTGCGGGCAAGCTGGCTGCTGACCCTGGGTTTTTCAAACGCCTCTCCGAACAGCAGAGCCCAGAATATCTATGGATCGGCTGTTCCGACAGCCGCGTGCCCGCCAACGACATCGTGGCGCTCGATCCGGGGGAACTGTTCGTCCACCGCAATGTCGCCAATCTCGCCCCACCACAGGACGCCAATTATCTATCAGTCCTGCAGTTCGCTGTGGATGTGCTCAAGGTCAAACACATTATGGTCGTGGGTCACTATGGCTGTGGCGGCGTGGCCGCGGCCGTGGATGGTCAAAGACGCGGGTTGGTAGATCATTGGCTGCACCCGATCCGCGAGGTCTACGCCGACAATCGCCAAGAGCTGGAGACCCTCGCTGCGGGCCGTCCACGCCTTGATCGCCTCTGTGAACTGAACGTCATGCGCCAGGTCAAGAACGTTGCTTCCGACGTCTTCGTCCAGGACGCCTGGGCCCGCGACCAGAGCCTCTGCGTCCACGGCTGGGTCTATTCGCTGGCTGATGGGCTGGTGACAGACTTGAATGTCAGTGTTGCCGACCAAGCCGGACTATCAGAGCTTTAGTTCCCCAGGATTCGTACCTTGGCCGTGACCCTGCGGCCTTGGTCGTCCGAAACCAATAGCCGATAGAAACCGGCACCTGGCGGTCGCCAAACGACGCGGCCGCTGACACTGTCGGGGCTCAAAGGCACACCCTCCACATACCAAGTCAGATTCTCACCCCCCGCAGCCAGGACCAACCCCCGGGATTTCGCGCCAAATGCCTCGACCCGCACAGTGGCGCGGTCAGGGGGAAAGATCAGTCGAGGACCGTCGTCGATACGCTGCAAGGTCGCCAATGCCTGTGGTGCGAGCTTCGGCGCTATGGGGCGCGGGGCGGTGGCAGGTGCGTCCAGCAGATCGGCGACATCGAACAACAGAGGCAGGGCGGCATCCCGTCCCGTCAAACCTCCGCGTGCGCCGCCGTCCGCCCGACCCGTCCAAACCACGATAACATAGCGTCCAACAATCCCCGCAGCCACAGCGTCTCGAAAGCCGTAGGATGTGCCGGTCTTGAAGGCCATCAAGGGTCGGCTCTTGGTCAGAACCGACGCTGTCACCCCGGCTGGCGGCGGCGTTTCCCGCAAGATGTCGAGCACCTGTTGGGCGGCGTTGGCTGCCATGAGGCGCTTGCCGGTCTGGTCTGGCCGTTTGTCTGCCTCGACTTGAGTCCAGGCCAGGGGCTTGACGATGCCGTTGTCGCCTAAAGCGGCATAAAGCTTAGCGAGATCTCTGAGTGTTATGCCTACGCCGCCAAGCGCCAAGGCCAGTCCCGGGGCCCGGCTTTGCGACTTCGGTCTTACCAAAACGACGTCTGCTGCCGCTAGCCGTGCCTCGAAACTGGCCGAATCAATCTTCTGAAGCAGAGCGACAGCTGGCACATTGAGTGAGTGGGATAACGCTTCTCGAGCGCTAACCTTGCCATGAAATACGCGGTCAAAGTTTTCAGGCTGATAGTCA
The DNA here is from genome assembly GCA_031427275.1 of Alphaproteobacteria bacterium. Classification (GTDB taxonomy): domain Bacteria; phylum Pseudomonadota; class Alphaproteobacteria; order Caulobacterales; family Caulobacteraceae; genus Phenylobacterium. Next base: position 28,466 of record JANPNB010000068.1, read on the forward strand.
GCAAAGCGGCGCGGCGCATCGTCAAGCACGGTGTCTGGTGCGGCGATCCCGTCGTCGAA
>JANPNB010000069.1:0-6429 GCA_031427275.1 Alphaproteobacteria bacterium
CAGATTGAGGACGGGCTGAACACCGTCTTCCGCCAGATCGCTTTCCATCGGTTCGAGACGCGGTTCCATGCAGCTAGGGTCGAGGGCGAACTCGCGCCTGACCAGATCGGGGCCTTATGGCTTGAGGTGATGGCCGAAAGCCTCGGACCCGCCGTGAAACTGAACCCGGGCTATGAGCACTACTGGGCCTATGTCAGCCACTTCGCCCACGCGCCCTTCTATGTTTATGCCTATGCCTTTGGAGACCTGCTGGTGCGCGGTTTGATCGAGGCAAGGAGAGAAAACCCTGAGGGGTTCGCGCCACTCTATGAGGGGCTGCTGGCAGCAGGCGGAACCCAAACCTATGTCGAGGCGCTCAAGCCCTTTGGCCTCAATCCGCGGGATAAGTCGTTCTGGTTGGCTGGCGTGAAGCAGATGGAGCGCCTCGTGGACGCCTTTGAGGCGCTTGTGTGAACAACAATTCACTGGGCCACCGCGCGGCTGACTCCTAAGGCTGATAGCGAGGGCCTATAAATGATGGAGACGTTGTGAAGCGCCAGACCCAGACTTTGATACTTAGCTTGGCCCTGGTGGCCTTGCCCCTGACGCAGGCCACCGCTGCGGAGAAACCCCCGGTTAAACTGGCCAAGGTTTTTCCGTATCTGGAACAATATCTCTCAATCCCGCCAGCCGACCGGAACCGGTTTTCGATGAGCTATGCTTTCATGATGAACGGGAAACCGGCTGCTGGCTTGAAGGCAGTGATCGTGGAGGCGGATGGACGCCGGACGCCGTTGATCATTGGCCCAACCGGTCGTGTGACAACACTGCCGAATTCCAATCAGTTGAAGTCAGCGCAATTCATTGCCGATGTTTCAGCGGGTGCCAAGATGGGCGTCAACCTGGAAATGCTCCCGAGCATGGCGGTGGCCAAGGAAATAAGCGCGCGAGAAGCGGAGCTCTCGATTGCGCAAGTCAATGCTGGCATCGCCAAAGCCGCTGGTGCGATGAGTTTCGCCGCGCCGAAAATGACCGGCCTGACCTTTGTGGGTTCCGGACAGGGCGTCGCCCGTTTAGCCAATGGCAAAGAGACGCCGCTGCCGCTCGACAAGGGCGTGCCCTTTTATGATCCGGGCGTGACCAAGGGCGCGGTAACGATCGTCTTGGCCAAGACTCCGACCAAACTGGATTTCAAGTCGAAATAGCCGATTGGGGCATGGCCTCATCAAGCTCTGGCGGTGTAGGTTTTCTCAAGTTCGATGAGGAAAGCCCATGACCCAAGCCAGTCAGCCTTGGATGGACATCAGCTTGTCAGCTGACGCGCGGGCCGCATTGCTGGTTGCCGAACTGACTCTCGATGAGATGATCAGTCTGGTGCATGGCCCGATGCCCAACCTGATGCCCACGCCACCAACCCAATCTGCGGGCGGCGCGGGCTTTATCGCTGGTGTGCCTCGTCTGGGTATTCCGCCGCTGAATGAAACTGACGCCAGCCTGGGCGTCACCAATCCACGCAAGGTGCGGCGCGGCGACGGAGCAACGGGATTGCCCTCTGGGCTGGCCTTGGCGTCAAGCTGGGACGCGGATTTGGCCTATCAAGCAGGCGCGATGGTGGGGTCGGAGGCGCGAGACAAGGGCTTCAATGTACTGCTCGGCGGTGGGGCCAACCTCACCCGCGAACCCCGTTGCGGTCGGAACTTTGAGTATCTGGGAGAGGATCCGCTGTTGGCCGGTGTAATGGCGGGGGAAGCCATTAGGGGCGCGCAGTCCAACAACATCGTCTGCACCCTGAAGCACTTTGCGCTAAATGATCAGGAGACGTGTCGCCACGTGGTGGACGCTCAGATCGACGAGGCAGCACTGCGCGAGAGCGACCTGCTGGCCTTCCAGATCGCCATCGAGCGCGGCAATCCGGGCTCGGTCATGAGCGCCTATAACAAGGTCAATGGCGACTGGGCGGGCGAGAATGCTTTCCTGCTGAACCAAGCGCTGAAAGGCGATTGGAACTATCTCGGCTGGGTGATGAGTGATTGGGGAGGGTGCCACTCCACGGTCAAGGCGTCGCTGGCTGGGCTAGACCAAGAGAGCGGCGAGCAGTTGGACAAGCAGGTCTATTTCGGCACGCTGCTCAAAGAGGCGGTCGAGGCGGGCGAGGTGCCCTTTGAGCGTTTAAGCAACATGGTTCATCGCATTTTGCGTAGCCTGATCGATAAAGGGGTGCTGGACACGCCAGTCGTGCCCCGCGCCACAGACTATGCGGCCAACGGTGAGGTCGCTTTGCGCGCCGCCGAGGCGGGGATCGTGATGTTGAAAAACGCCGGGAGTTTGTTGCCGCTCTCGAGGAAAGTTCGACGGATCGCAGTGATCGGTGGTCACGCCGATGCCGGAGTCCTGTCGGGTGGTGGTTCGAGCCAGGTGATCGCATTGGGCGAAGGCGGTCGCGAGATCGTGCCCGAGCAGGACGGGATGATCCCTCGGAGCCAAGTCTATCACGCACCAGCGCCGCGTTCGGAGATCGAGAAACAGGCACCGCAGACGGAGGTGGTGTTCGCCGATGGTCGAGATCAAGCCGAGGCCGTCGAGCTGGCGAAGTCCTGCGACGTTGCGATTGTCTTCGCTGTCCAGTGGGCGACGGAGGCAGAGGATTTGCCGAGTTTGTCCCTGCCCGATGATCAGGACGCGCTGATCAGCGCCGTGGCGGCGGCCAATTCAAAGACGGTGGTGGTACTGGAGACAGGCACGCCGGTGTTGATGCCTTGGCTGGACCAGGTGGGTGGGGTTCTTCAGGCTTGGTATTCGGGGACCCGTGGGGGTGAAGCTATCGCCCGGGTACTGTTTGGCGAGGTCAATCCATCCGGCAGGCTGCCGATCACGTTCCCAAATTCGATCGCCGATCTCGCACGACCTGAAATCCCCGGTCAGATCTTTGGCCCGCCGGTCGAGGGTGCGACGATCCCGACCTCTCATCCGGACGTGCAGCAACACAAGGGCCGGATCGCTGTCGCGCACCTGGAGGGCGCGGATGTCGGGTATCGTTGGTTTGATCGGAGGCGTTTGAAGGTTCTGTTCCCATTCGGGTTTGGTCTTTCTTACAGCCGGTTCGAATATGCTAATCTGAGAGTCTCGGGTGGCGAAACTGTCACTGCGACGTTTGACGTTACAAATACCGGTGAGCGGGTTGGAATCGAAACTGCGCAGGTCTATGCCCGGGTTAGCGGTGGACAACGGCTGATCGGCTGGGCACGGCTTGGGCTGAAGCCGGGGGAGACCAAAACCGCCTCAGTCGTGGCCGACCCGAGATTGTTGGCTAATTATGACACGGCCCTGCCCGGCTGGCGCCTCGAGCCTGGGCAAATGGCTGTCTGCGTGCAATCGGACTCCACGCGGGTGCAACTGAGTGGCCAAGCACATCTTACGGGCACGACATTGGCACCCTGACGCCATCACCCCTTGCCAAGTTTCAAACAGGCGTTCATCACCCACCGGCGATGTCCGATGACCTGACCGAAGTCCAAAGCGCCGTCGTTCCCGACGGTTTTGTGATCAATCTGTGGCAGCGGGGCTTTGGTCGCGCGGTGGGGCCATTCTATTCGCGGCGCGAGCCTAACAATGACGAAGTCATGGCTTTCCGGGTTGAAGAGCATCACGCCAATGGCATGAACAATTGCCACGGCGGCATGTTGATGAGCTTTGCCGACATGGCTTGGGGCCGGGCCATCACCAACCATAAGGAAATGGGTTGGGTGACCGTCCGTCTGATGACCGACTTTCTGTCCGGCGCCCATATGGGCGACTGGGTGGAAGGCACAAGCGAGATCATCGGTGCTCAGGATGATCTCTTTACAGTCCGGGGTCGGATCTGGTGCGGCGATCGCACCTTGATGACCGGTACGGGCGTTTACAAAGGTATCCCCTCAATTGTGCGTAAGCCGGGTGAGCGGGAAGTTCGGGGTTAGAAGAGATGGCATTAGATCCAGCAATTAAAGAGGGCGCGCCAGTCGGCTATGACGACCGCCCTATCCACTCTGAGCCCGGCGCTTTGCCGCCAGAGGTGCAGGCTCCGCTTGCGCCTTTCCAGGGCCAAGAGCCGGACGCGCCGCAGTGGTTTACCGACGCCATTTCCCAGGAGCCGGAGCGCAGTTTCGTCAGCTCGCTGGGCACCCAGATCGAGATGCTAGTGTGGGGGGAGTTGGGCAAGCCCGGCTTGCTGTTAACCCACGGCAATTCGGCCCATGCCGATTGGTGGAGCTTCATCGCGCCGTTTTTGGCAAAAGACTTCCGCGTGGCCTCAATGTCGCTGGCCGGCATGGGCGCGTCGGACTGGCGCGAGACCTACGCCTTCCAGGATTTCGGCGAGGATGCCGAGGCCGTGGCCCAGGCCGCTGGGCTCTATGCCAGTGGCAAGCCACCGATCTATGTCGGGCACTCGTTCGGTGGCAGTCAGGTGTTCTTTGCCGCCGCCCGCCATCCCGAGCGGATGACTGCAGCCATCATGGTCGATACCGGCTTTGGCGGTCCGCCGCCGGACTCGCCCGAAGGCAAGCGGATGATGGCGCAACATGCGCGCAACATCCCCACCAGCGACCGGGCGCAGCGGGTCTATCCGACCTTGCAGGCTGCCCTGGCTCGGTTCCGGTTCATGCCGCCTCAAGTGGCGGGAAATTTGTTCATTGCCGACTTTATTGCGCGCCGTTCGCTGAAGCGCGCGCCTTTGGACGACGGATCAGGCGAGGGTTGGACCTGGCGATTTGATCCCAATATGTGGATCAAGTTGGATCGTTCGCTGATGACCGGCATGATGGACGGGGCACCGCCGAAGGTGACCGTGCCGCTGGTTCACATCTACGGCGACCGCTCAATGATCATGATGCGGAGAGGCGATGACTATGTGTCGCCCTTCCCGGAAGGCATGCTGGAGATCGCCATTCCCGACAGCGCCCACCATATTATGGTCGATCAGCCCCTGGCTCTGGTTGCCGCTCTGCGCGGACTTCTGGTCTCCTGGCCGCTCAAGACATAACCTAGACTTGAGCCGACGCAGGGGAACGTGTAGTTCGGCCCTATTCGAAGAGAGATGGATCTCCAATGGCCTCTGAATATCATCGCGGCGAAATGAACATCGACGAACAGGTCGCGACCTTTCATCTGTTTAACGGCATGACCAAATGGGGCTGCTTGGCCCTTGCGGCAATGCTATCTCTGCTAACTCTTTGGTTTTGCACGCCGTTGGGTTTCCTGCCAGGGTTCATCACAGCTGTGGTTATTACGGTCTTAGGCGTGATCGTCCTGCGCGATAAGCCAGACAGCGGCCACTAAGCGCCTGGCTCGCTCGACTTGATTCGCACGGCTGACTAAGGGTCGCCTTAGTTTGGGTATGGGAAAAATTTGCATGGCCGTGATTGCCGTCACCAAGGAGCGTCGCGCCGGGGAGACCCGAGTCGCAGCCACACCGGAGTCGGTGAAGAAGCTGATCCTTGCTGGTTTCTCGGTTACGGTTGAGGTTGGAGCAGGAGCTAGCGCCTCCTATCCGGACGCTGACTATGAGGCGGCCGGGGCTACCCTGGTCAACACCGTCAAAGCCGCTATGGATAAGGCCGATATTCTCTTCAAGGTGCGCGCGCCAGTCGATGAGGAAATCGCGGCGCTGAAGCCCGGCACCATCGTCGTGGCCACCCTCAATCCCTATATGGAGAAGGACGCCCTGAACGCGCTAGCGGCAAAAGGCGCGACCTCTTTTGCGATGGAGTTTGTGCCGCGGATTACCCGCGCACAGGTGATGGATGTGTTGTCGTCCCAGGCCAATCTGGCCGGCTATCGCGCAGTGATCGAGGGTGCGGAGGCCTTCGGCAAGGCGATGCCGATGATGATGACTGCCGCTGGGACCGTTGCTGCGGCTAAGGTGTTTGTCATGGGAGTCGGCGTTGCGGGCCTGCAAGCCATCGCGACGGCTCGGCGTTTGGGGGCGGTGGTCACCGCAACCGATGTCCGCCCGGCCACCAAGGAACAGGTCGAGAGCCTGGGGGCCAAGTTCTTGGCTGTCGAGGACGAGGAATTCAAGAACGCGCAAACCGCCGGCGGCTATGCCAAGGAAATGAGCGCGGAGTATCAGGCCAAGCAGGCGGCGTTGGTCTCAACCCACATTGCCAAGCAGGACATTGTCATCACCACGGCCCTGATCCCCGGACGGCCCGCGCCGAAACTGGTCAGCGCCGAACAGGTGGCCTCCATGAGGGCCGGCTCGGTCTTGGTCGATCTGGCGATTGAGCAAGGTGGCAACGTGGTGGGAGCCAAGCTGGGTGAGACTGTGATCACGGCCAATGGAGCCAAGATCCTGGGTGCGCCGAACCTGCCCGGCCGTATCGCCACCGATGCCTCGGCGCTCTATTCGCGCAACCTGATGGCCTTTGCCGGGTTGTTGCTCGACAAAGAGGGTTCGCTCGCACCGGACTA
>JANPNB010000070.1:0-5959 GCA_031427275.1 Alphaproteobacteria bacterium
GATGCGCTCGGCCACTTCCTTCTGGAACATGAGCGTCAGGCTGGTGGCGGTGAAGGGACCGGTCAGCCATTTGATCAGCAGCGGCGTGCCGACATTGTAGGGCAGGTTGGCGACGATGGCGGTCGGGTGGCCATCGGCCAAGGCGGCTTCATCGACAGTCAGGGCGTCGGCGAAGAGGGTTGTGAGGGCACCGTCGGCGGCTAGGGCGAGCTCGCTGAGCAGGGGTTCGAACCGCTTGTCCATCTCCACGGCGATGACCTGAGCGCCGATCTCCAGCAGGGCGCGGGTGAGGCCGCCGGGGCCGGGGCCGACCTCAATGACCCGGTCACCGGGTTGCAGACCGGCCAGGCGGGCGATCTTGCGGGTGATGTTGAGGTCGAGCAGGAAGTGCTGGCCGAACCCCTTATTGGCCAGCAGGCCGTGTTCGGTGAGGCTGTCGCGCAGGGGCGGGAGGTTGGTGAGGCCGCTCATCGGGCGCGGCAGGCCGCGATGTCGCGAGCGGCGTCGATGGCGGCGAGAAGGCTATCGGGTCGGGCTAGGCCTTGACCGGCAATATCAAAGGCGGTGCCGTGATCGGGTGAGGTGCGCACGATGGGCAGGCCGAGCGTGATGTTCACACCGCCCCAGAAGTCGAGCATCTTGACCGGGATCAAAGCTTGGTCGTGGTACATGCACACTACCGCATCGAAGCGTGATCGAGCCTCGGCGTGGAACAGGCTGTCGGAAGAGTGTGGGCCCGTCAGGTTCAAGCCCTGGGCGCGCAAGGCGGTGATGGCAGGTGTAATGGTCTCGAACTCTTCGCGTCCGATGGTGCCGCCTTCGCCAGCGTGAGGGTTTAACCCCGCAACGGCGATCCGGGGGTTGGCAATGCCAAAGTCATGCTTAAGCGCCTGAGCTGTGACCGTGATGGCCCGGGTGATCGCCTGGGTCGTTAGCTGCGCCGAAACCTGGGTCAAGGGCGAGTGGACGGTCACCAGAGTGGTTCGCAGATCTTTAGCCGCCAGCATCATGACCGGGCCGCGTAGGCCGACAAATGAGGCCCGCTCGGTCAGTTTGCCCAGAAACTCGGTATGCCCTGGGAAGCTGAACCCTGCGGCGTAGAGGGTCGCCTTGGCGATTGGCGCGGTGACGACCGCGCTGACCTGCCCCTCTAGCGCCAGCTCAACGGCTCTCTCGATCCAGGCGATGATGGCTGGTGCCGCGTGGGCGGAGGGTTGGCCCGGGCGCGCGGGTACGGCCAGCGGAAGATCAATGAGTGGGATGGCGTCGGGAAAGACCGTCGCGGCTTGTTCGACGCCGTCCACGCGGCGGACCAGAGCGTCACCGCCAACAGCTGCGGCCAAGGTTGCGAAGTCACCGACCACCACAAACGGCTTACTATTGGGCGACCGCTGTTGCCAAGCTTTGGCGATGATCTCCGGACCAATGCCCGATGGATCTCCCAGGGTTAGAGCCAGAAGGGAGGCGCTAGCGGGTTTCAATGGTGGCTGAATTGCGCAAGTCGCGCATGTAGCGCTTGGCAATCATGCTGAGTTGTTGGCCGTAAAGGCGGTTCTCGATCTGGTCATGGCCTATCGCCTCCTGGCCATTTGAGCGCTTTCCGCAGACGGCCAAGAGATGGAGTCCGGCATTGGTGCGGATAGGGTCGGAGACCTGCCCGGGTTGAAGAGCTTCGGCGGCTTGCCGGAAAGCGGGTGCCAGGTCTTTGATTTCGGCCTCACCAAGGTCACCTGCGACAACACCTACCGTCTTTGCGGCTTGGGCTTCGATGTCGTCGCAGCCTTTGATTTGCGCTTTGAGCGTCATGAGCTTGGCCGTCGCGGCGTCGAGCTCAGCTGGAGTTGCGGTCTGGGCCAAGCCTACGGCAGCCTGCTTCAGGCTAACCATGGTTGCACTGGAACCCGAACGCTTGTCGCGAAGATAGATGATATAGACGCCGTCACGGACTGGAATGGGGCGGGAAAGCTGTCCTGGGCGCATCTGCTCGATGGCAGCGTCCACTTCAGGGGCCATTTCACCGGCTGAAATCCAGCCGACTTCACCACCACTGGCAGCGGTTGCCGAGGCCGAGAATTGACGGGCAACGGATTGGAATGGCGCGCCTTGCTGAAGTTGCGCAATGAGCTGGGTCGCCCCGGTGGTGGCCGTGTCCATTCCGCCGACCCGGTTGGCATCAATAAACACCTCGGAGATTTGATACTGGGGTTTGGCGGCAGAGGCGCTGATCCTCTGGAGTTGAGCCTTGATCTGGTCCTCTCCGATACGCAGACGGGAGCCGTAGCGTCCCCGGATCCAGCGCTGCCAGCTCGACTGGGCGCGTATCTGTAGGCGGAGCGTATCGGCACCTATGCCTTGCGCGGCCAGCTGCTTGACGAACTGTTCGCGACTGACGTTGTTTTGCTGGGCCATATCGGCAATTTCGCTGTCGACCTCTTCGTCGCTCGTGATCAGATCGATCTTTTGCTCTTTGGCGACGCGCTTGAGTTCCTGAAGTTGTAGGTTTTCGTCGACTAAGGAAACCAGTGCTTCACGTTGAAATTGCGGTATATTTTGCTCGGTGGGTTGGACCCCGGACGTGGCGATCAGCAGGCGCATGCGTTGTGCGAGATCGTAGGTCGAGATGATGTCGTCATTGACCACAGCCGCGACAGACTCATTGAGCCCCACGGGTTGGCCAGCGGGCGCTTGGGCCAGGGCAGGTATCGGCGCGACGCAGGCCAGCGACGTTGCGATCATGGCACCACGCCAGAAAGAGCGCGAAGATACCGGCGATAGCGTCATGGAGGTCCTTGGGGGAGAGTTGGTCTTGCGAACAACTGGTATGCAGCTGAATCGCCGATGAGACTTACGAGTTTTAGCGACCATATAATGGTCCACCCAATGTGGCGAGGGTGAGGCGTATCCCAATCGACTCTGTCTTGCCTAGTCTGCCGATCACGACGTCTTCGCGGCGGTAGATGACATCAATGCGGGTGCACTCATCGCGGTAGACGACTCCCAGGTCGCGAATGACCCAGGCGCTCTGCGCCAAGTCACGGTTCCCATAAGCGGTGATGCCCCAGTGCTGAGACAGGTAGAGCTCGCCGCCGAGATCAACGTTTTCCACCTTCAAGCCGGCTGGATTGGAGCGATCCCGCAGGTACCGGAAGTAGCCATTGCCGCGTTTCAGATAGACATTGGCCCCGGCCTCGGCCCGCTCGACAGCGTAGGTTTCACCGTTGACGCGGGCCCGACTGAAGACGGAAACGCCGGGTAGGGGTTGCGCATCAGCCGCGACAATCCAGTCCGAAGCCTTACGCGTCAGGCCACTGGTCGTTGAAAAGATGTCATTATCACTGTCCCGGAAACTTCGCCCGACTAACAGGCTGGCCCGACGACCATCGTCCCACAAAAGGCTAGCGCGACCGCCGAAATTGGCACGCACACCGTCCTCATAGAGGTCTTTACCTGGGAACTTGTTGGGTCGGAAAAGGTCGGTTTCATCAAATTCGAAGGAGACAGAGTCCTCATTCAGATAGATGGGACGACCGCCCGCTGCGACGCCAACGCGGATTTGACGAACGCGAGGTGAAATCACCAATTGCCCAACAGGTTCAAGGACTAAGGTCGAACTATTTAGACGTTTCGCAAACGGCCATGACAAGTCAAGTCCGGTGGAGACCAGACCCCTGGAAATCGATTTAGAATTGCCAGATAATCCATTGATATCACTGATATTATAGGCGTCAAATCTAGCGTGGACAAACGGTGACAACCGGATACCAGCCGTGTTGGTGAGTGTCGAGCGCCAGTCCAATTCTCCCGTAGCGCGCCGGCTATCGAGGCCCGGGAGGTTCAGTGCCTGCTGGCTGGGCGACTGATCACGCGTCAGAGCGACGGCAGAGCCTAGCAGTCGAACACGTCCGCCCATTATGCGGCTGTCTGGCTCCCAACGCGCCTCGATCAGCGGCGCCACCAATGGGAAGGTTCGATCATTGTCACCAGGTCTCAGCCCCTGGATGCTGAATGCGGCCGCGGAGAACCAGGATTTCTGATCCTGGCGGGTCGCATAGACCTGGGAAATCAAGCGGCGGTCGTCGGCGATGTAGGGACCGCGCGCCACATAGACGTCACCGATCTCATATTTGTCAAAAATCAGCTTGTCGGAAGTCCGTTCGGCGGTGAAACCCCAGCGCCACTTGTCGCTCAAGGCGAAGGCACCGGAGGCTAGGACGTAACTGCGCGAAGTGTCCGCGCCAAACGCATTGCCCTTGCCGTCAAAGTCAGTGTCCTGGGTAAAGCCCCCACGTACCTCGAGCGCGCCAGACGCCGTCCGTTGGCGATATTTCGCATTAAGAAACGGGTTAACTTTTGTGTTAATTTGAGGACTTATTGTTAAATCTGAAGACTTAGTCAGGACCTGGACATAGGGTTGCTCATAGGACAGGCCCCGGCGATTTGAACCGCCAAAACTAGGCGGCAGGAATCCAGACTTTCGCACAGCTTGCGGATCTGGATGCCAAAACACCGGGAGGTACAAAACTGGGAAGCCCAGAACTTGAACCGTGGCGTTGCGGTAGTAGACGACTTGATTGGCCTTATCCTGGATAACCTTCTCAGCTTTGATCGACCAGCTTGGGGCTTTGTTGGACCCATCCGGAGCGCAAATGTCGCAAGGGGTGTAGATGGCTCGGTTGAGCTCGTTCACATTCTCATTGCGCCGAACAGCACTTGCGGCGGCCATCTTGATGTTGGGTTCGCTGCGTGTGGCGAAGCCGCGAATAACGCCGGCCCGCATTTGATCGTCCAGAACAATCTGGTCAGCGTAGTCGACGCTCTTGTCGGCATTGATGATTTCAACGTGGCCCTTAGCGGTCATCACGCCGCGGCCTTGATCGTAGATCAACTCATCGGCACGAATGGTTCGGCCTTGGTAGCGGACCTCGACACCACCGCGCGCGGTGGTGATGCCGGACTTGTCGTCGCGGATCAGCAGGTCAGCTTCGAGATAGAGTTCTCCGGCCTTAAGCCGGTCGCCGACAACCGGTCGCATCTGTGGATCGGGGCGCGGCGGCTCAGCCGCGCTCGCCAGTCCCGCCCAAGACAAAACGACGAGTGCAACGCTCGCAAGCAGACCGCGTTTCGCCGAGGGTGTACGCCCGCTCGAACTCATGAACTTCCCTATTGCGGCCCCCGGCTAGATGGATAGCGCGGTCAGCCAACGATTCAACCGTCTTCCGTGTAGCAGAGCAGCATTAGTCCGGACAGCATGGCAATGAGCGGCGGTGCCCAGGCCGCCAGTGAAAGTGGGATTATGTCCGCTCCGGCCAACGCACCTGAGAATTGGTTGAAGAAGAAAAACACAAATCCGACCGCAACACCGGCCCCGGCCAGCCCGGCAAGGCCGCCCAAACGCACCAACCGCAGGGAGAATGCAGCCGCCAAGATCGACATGGCTGCGAACAGGAAAGGTGTAGCCAACAGCTGATGGAAGCGAAGGCGATAGCCGTTGGCGCTGAAGCCAGCCTGCTCGGTTTGCCTTATGGCATCGGGTAGTCGCCAGAAGGCGATGGCTTCTGGCGAAGAGAATCGTTCCATCGCTGATTCGGCGTCGAGGCTGGAACGAATCGAAAGCGAGTCGGAGCGCACGGAGCTCTCCCCGGCGGAGGCCTCGCGTACATCCGTCAACCGCCAAAATCCGGGCTCTAGTTGTGCCTGGGCGGCTTCGAGGCGACGTTTGAACTGCGGCAGTCCATTGTCGTCCTTCTGGTACACAAACAGTGACACGCCAATCAGATGCACACCTGCCCGGCGTGTATCGCGGGACTTGGCGTGGATGACGATCAGATTGCGGTCATCGCCCTGGCGCAACCACACTTCCTTGGGCGCGTCTGACGCATAGTTTTCCATCAATCCAGCGCGATCGGTCTCAAATCTGGCACTCAACATGGCTGCCAATGGATTGAAGGCCGTCACGGTC
>JANPNB010000071.1:0-1643 GCA_031427275.1 Alphaproteobacteria bacterium
AAATATCGACTGGGATTTCGGGGTCATAGACCTTTTTCAGCTCCTGTATCAGCTCGTCCGTGATCCGGTCCAGCTCGTCCTGCGGGATGGCCGACGGCTTCGCCTCGCCCCCCTCCTTATCCAAGGAGCTTTCGGGGACGGGATTGGCGATCTGGTGCTGCAGGTCGTCGGCCATGGTTTCTCTATGACAGCATCGTCCGGGCTTTGGAAAGCGCCTCTACAAACACGTCGACTTCCTCGAGCGTATTGTAGAGGGCGAAGCTCGCCCGGGCGGTAGCGCTCACCCCTAGATGGGACATCAGGGGCTGTGCGCAATGATGGCCGGCGCGAATCGCGACGCCGTAACGGTCCAGGATCTGGGCCAGGTCGTGCGGATGGGCGCCCAGCAGCGAAAACGCCAGCACGGGCCCCTTCCCCGGTGCGGTTCCATGCAGCGTCAGCCCGTTAACCCCGCGCACCCCCTCTACCGCCCGCGCCAGCAAGGCCTGCTTGTGCAGGTGGATTGCCTCCCGGTCCTGCGCCTCCAGCCAGGTGATCGCCGCGCCAAGGCCGATGGCCTCCACGATCGGCGGCGTCCCGGCTTCGAAACGATGAGGCGCGCCGTTATAGGTCACAACGTCGCGCGTGACCGTCTCGATCATCTCGCCCCCGCCCTCGAACGGCGGCAGGGCCTCGAGCTTGGCGCGCTTGCCATAGAGAAAACCGATCCCGGTCGGGCCGTAGATCTTGTGGCCGGTGCCGACATAGAAATCCGCGCCCAGCGCCCGCACGTCGACAACGAGGTTCACGGCCGCCTGGCAGCCGTCGAGCAGTACGTCAGCGCCGACCGCGTGGGCCATGTCGATGGCCGTCTTCACGTCTGGCACGGTGCCCAGCACGTTCGACATATGCGTCAGCGCCAGCAACTTCGTGCGCGGCCCCAACTGCTTCGCCAGGCTGTCCATGTCGAGCGAGCCATCCGGCAGCGTTTCAACCCACTTCAGCACGGCGCCCTTGCGCTCGCGCAGGAAGTGCCACGGCACGATGTTGGAATGGTGCTCCATGATCGAGAGCACGATCTCGTCGCCCGCCTTGATAGTCGCGCCCACGCCAGCCGCGACGATGTTGATCGCCGCAGTACAGCCCTTGGTGAAGATCATCTCTTCCACCGCGCCGGCATTGATGAAACGCCGCACAGACTCGCGCGCAGCCTCATAAGCCTGCGTCGTCTCATTCGCCATCGTGTGGATGCCGCGATGCACGTTGGCATAGCTGCCACGCATCTGGTTCGCCATCGCGTCGATCACGGCGTCCGGTTTCTGCGCCGAAGCCGCGTTGTCGAAATAGACCAGCGGCTTGCCGTGGACCGTACGGCCCAGCACCGGAAACTGCTTGCGTATGGCGTGGACGTCGAAGGTCATGCCGACGTCCCCAGCCAGCGATCAATGCGTGCTTCGACTTCGGCGCGGAGGTCGTCTCCCATCCATTCGGGAACTGCCTCGATCAGAAAAGCCCGCGTAATCATCGCCTGCGCTTCGGCATGCGGAATACCGCGCTGGCGCAGATAGAAGATCGCATCTTCGTCCAGTTGCCCCGACGTGTTGCCGTGCGCGCACGCCGACGCGACCGCAAAGAGAACCATCACCGGCTTCGCGTAGCACACG
>JANPNB010000072.1:0-11580 GCA_031427275.1 Alphaproteobacteria bacterium
TACCGGGGTGGACGAACCATCTTTCTGCCGCTGAAGGTTTCCGGTTAAGTCGCAAACGCAGATAAGGGGCACAACATGCGGATCCTAATCGTCGAGGATGATCTGGAAGCAGCCGAGGCCATGGATCGCGGCTTGACCGAAGGCGGCCACGAGTGCGTTCGCGCACAAGATGGTCAAGCCGGTCTGGAGGTCTCCCAAGGCGGTCAGTTCGATGTGATGATCATCGACCGGATGATGCCCAAGATGGACGGGGTCACGCTTGTTGAAACCCTGCGGCGCGACGGCGATCAGACACCGGTGCTGTTCCTGTCAGCCCTGGGCGAGATCACCGATCGCGTGGACGGCCTGAAGGCTGGTGGCGATGACTATCTGGTCAAACCCTATGCGTTCGCTGAGCTGATCGCCCGTGTTGAGGCTCTGTCCCGACGCCGTGAAACTGGGTCGGTTCAAACGCTGTTGCGGGTCGGTGACCTGGAAATGGATTTGATCGGGCGCGCGGTGCATCGGCAGGGCAAGGAAATCGATCTTCAGCCGCGCGAGTTCCAACTTCTGGAATTTATGATGCGCCATGCCGGCCAATCGGTCACCCGCACGATGCTGTTGGAAAAGGTCTGGGAATACCATTTTGATCCGCAAACCAACGTGATCGACGTGCATATCTCGCGGTTGCGCTCGAAGATCGACAAGGGATTTGACCGCGCCATGCTGCAGACGGTTCGCGGTGCCGGATATCGTTTGGAGGCCTAGTTTCGGGGCGGGACGAACATGCGAATGCCGCGCCTTTTCCGGACGACCCCGTTTCGGCTGACTTTACTATTTCTGGCGCTGTTTGGTGCGGCCGCCAGCGCGTTTCTCGCCTATATCTATGTGGCCACCGCCGGTGAGGCTCAACGGCGAACCGAGCAGGAAATCGACCGCGAGATGTCGACGCTCATCTCAGCCTATGATCGGGGCGGTGTTGACGGTCTCAATCAGTCTCTGATCGAGCGGGCATCCAGCGAGCGGCCCTATCTCTATCTGCTGATGAAGCCAGACGGCACGCGAATCTCGGGCTCTATTGCTGAGAGTCCCGTTGAAAAATTCGATGGCCGGCCAACCTGGACGAGTTTCTCTGTCACCGACGTGGATGTTGAAAACCGCAAGTCCAAGCACCCAGCCCTTGGCCTGCAACAAGAGCTTGCGGCGGGGGAGCGATTGTTTGTGGGTGCCGACAACGGGGCCGATGAGGCCTATGTCTTGAAGATCGTTTCGGCGCTCTGGGGCGCGGGTGCGCTGATTGTCGTGCTGGGTTTGCTGGGTGGGGTGCTGGTCAGTCGTAACGTCTCGCGCAGCATGGCCGGTCTCACCGATGTGGTGGCGGCCGTCCGAAACGGGGACTTCGGGGCTCGGGCCAAGGTGCGCGGAGCCCGCGATGAGTTCGATGAGCTGGCCGAGGGCCTCAATGAGATGCTTGATCGGCTGCAGCGATCCATGGCCGGACACAAGCACGCCGGAGATGCTATCGCCCACGACCTGCGCTCGCCCCTGACCCGGCTTCGGGCCCGACTCGAGGCCGCCTATATCGACGTCGAGGCCGGCAAGGGCGACGCCGAGCAGGCCTTGGGTCAGGCCTTGGAGGACACAGACGGGGTGTTGAAGACCTTTAGTGCGGTCTTGGCCATCGCCAGACTGGAGGCGGCAGGGGAGGCCCCCAATCCCGTAACGCTCGACCCTGCGACGTTGGGTGCCAATATCGCCGAACTCTATGAGCCGCTGTGCGAGGACAAGGAGATCGACTTCAACTCGGAATTTGTTCCGGACCTGAGCGTTCGCGGCAATCAGGAATTCCTGTCTCAGGCCCTCGCCAACCTCTTAGATAATGCGATCAAATACACGCCGAGCGGGGGTGCCATTATGCTGCGCGTGCGACGCAGGTCGTCCGGAGAGGTGGAATTCTCGGTCACCGACACCGGCCCCGGTGTGCCCGAGGAGGATCGCGCCCGTGTGGTAGAGCGGTTCGTCCGTCTGGAGAATAGCCGCAATCAGCCCGGTGCCGGGTTGGGCCTATCCTTGGTCGGCGCGGTTGCCGCCGCCCATGGAGGTCGACTTGAGCTGGCTGAGGGTCCGGGTTTGGTCGGCAATATGGGGCCAGGTCTGCGGGTCGCCTTGGTACTGCCTCGGGCGGGGTGAGATGGACAGGCGAAGGCTCATCGACACCCTGACGCCTTGCGGACCAATCGCTGACCCGCGCGCGGCAACGCGGATGGAGGAGCAGCTTTTCGCGGTCGCCGACAGCGCGGGCTGGCGTGACCTGCTAACGCGGGCTTGGCCAGCCCTGGCACCTGTGTTCGGAGCCTCTAGCTACCTTGCCGGCTTGGCGCGCCGCGATCCGGATCGGCTAAGACGGCTTTTGGAGGCCAATCCAGATGACCAGTTCAACGATCTGATCGCCCGGACGACATCGCTCGGCGACGCCGACTTCGACACGGCGAAACGTGCCCTTCGCAATCTGAAGGCAGAGGCGCACCTGTTGATCGCCCTGGCTGATCTGGGTGGGGTATGGGACCTAGAGGCGGTGACCGGCGCGCTGACCCGATTTGCCGATGCCGCGCTACAGGCGTCGCTGAAGGTGGCTGCCCGCGCCGAGGTTGATGCTGGCAAATTGCGCCAAGTGTCCGTCGGCGACCAGGGTCCGGTTCCGGGTTTTTTCTGTATCGCCATGGGCAAGCATGGGGCGTTCGAGCTCAACTATTCCAGTGATATCGATATCTCGATCTTCTATGAGCCCGATACCTTGCCGTTGGTGTCGGAGGTCGAGAGCCAAGCCTTTGCCGTGCGGCTGACCCACCTGCTCGTGGATCTAATGGCTGACCGCACCAGCGACGGCTACGTGTTCCGGGTCGATCTACGGCTGCGCCCCGATCCTAGCTCAACACCACCGGCCATGTCGGTGCCTGCCGCCCTGGATTACTATGAGAGTGTTGGCCAGAATTGGGAGCGGGCGGCCTATATCAAGGCGAGGCCCTGCGCGGGTGACATCCCGGCGGCCACACGGTTTCTGGAGGAGCTGCAACCCTTCATATGGCGCCGAAATCTCGACTTTGCTGCTATCGCCGACATCCACTCCATCAAGCGCCAAATCCATATTCACAAGGTCGATGATCGACTGACCGCCAAGGGTATCGACCTGAAACTCGGCCGGGGCGGCATTCGGGAAATTGAGTTTTTCGTCCAGACGCAACAATTGATCCTGGGGGGACGCAGACCCGAACTGCGCAGTCGGCGAACCCTGGTGGCCCTGCAAGGCCTGCATGACGGCGGCCATGTCAGTGAGCGTGTGCTCAGTGACTTGACCTTGGCCTATCAGCAGTTACGCGGCCTGGAGCACCGCATCCAGATGCTGGCCGACGAGCAGACCCACCGGTTGCCCGAAGCCGACGGAGATCGCCGCAGGGTAGCGGCCCTGATGGGGTTTGACCGACTGCGCAGCTTTGACAGCGCGGTGGAACGCACGCTCAAGACCGTCAATCGGCGCTACGGCGAGCTCTTCCCGGACGAGGAGGCCCTGTCGTCGCGCTTTGGCAGTCTGGTCTTCACCGGCGTGGAGGACGACCCTGAGACCTTGGCGACCCTGGCCCGCATGGGGTTTACCGATCCGAGCCAGATTGCCCAAACCATTCGTGATTGGCATCACGGTCACATTGCCGCAACGCGAAGTGCCCGGGGCCGGGAGCTGTTCACCAGGCTCGCCCCGCGTTTGCTTGATGCCGCGCAGGCCACTGGGTCAGCGGAGGTCGCCTTCCGGCGCTTCGCGGACTTTTTTGAGAACCTGTCGTCGGGGGTGCAACTGCAGTCTCTGTTCCTGGCGCAGCCAGCCCTCTTTGAGCTGATCGTGCGGGTCATGGCCTACGCCCCGCGCTTGGCGCGGACCTTGGCGCAGCAACCTGCCGCCATTGACGCCATGCTGGATGGTGACTTCCAGGAGCCGATCCAGGACAGCTCGGCTTCGCCGTTTCTTGCTGTCATGGAGGCCGACTATGAGGTCGCCATGGACCTCGTGCGACGTCGGCACCGCGAACAAGTTTTTCGGATCGGTGTTCAGGTGATCAGCGCGACCTTAGGCGCGCAGGACGCGGGACGAGCCTTCGCTGACCTGGCCGACAGCTGCATCACAACTCTGGCTCCGGTCGCCCTGGCAGAGGTGGAGCGGATCGCGGGGCAGATAGACGGTCATGTGGCGGTCATTGCGCTGGGCAAGTGTGGGTCGCGTGAAATGAGCGCCGGCTCGGACCTCGACCTGATGACCGTTTATCAGCCCAAGTCTGGCGAAAGCGCCTCGGCGATCAAGAGTTGGACCGGTGAGGTTTTTTATGCGCGCTTCACCCAGCGCCTCATTGCGGCGCTGTCCACGCCGACCCGCGAAGGGCGACTTTACGACGTCGATATGCAACTTCGACCCTCCGGGACAAAGGGGCCCGTCGCGGTCAGTCTTGCGGCGTTTGAGGACTATTATGCAGGTGAAGCTGAGACCTGGGAGCTGCTGGCCCTGACGAGGGCGCGGGTGGTTTGGGCGTCTGACGAGGCTTTCTCTGAGACGGTGACGGCCCGGCTTGAGGCGGCTTTGCGACAACCCCGGCAGTCACCGGCGACGGCGCGTGATGTGTTGGACATGCGCGCACTGATGACGCAGGAGCGCCCGCCTAAAGGCTGGTGGGATCTGAAACTCTGCGACGGTGGTCTGGTCGACATTGAGTTTGCGGTTCAATATCTCCAGCTTGTTCACGCCCCGGAGGGCGGCCCCCTCCGAACCAACACGGCTGAGGCGCTGGAAGCCTATGTTGGCACACAGACGGATTTGAGGGTTTCGTTGAGCGCCCTGCAAGACGCCTGGAGACTGCAGCAAGACCTCACCCAGGTTTTGAAGCTGGCCCTGACCGATGGTGACGACCCCGATGATCAACCCAAAGGGTTTCGCCAATTGCTTGCCCGGGTTGGCGGTGCGCGAGATATGAGGGGCTTGAAAGGCCGCCTTGATCGTGCCCGCATCACCGCGCACAAGGCCTATGAAACGATAGTCCAGCCTTGATCGACGGAATTTGGATTGTCTAGCGTATTACCATGGCAGCGGCAGAGCGCAGCCAGAGTTGAGAGGATGACCTATGGTTCGACCTGCTGTGCTGGGCCTTGGCCTGTTGTTGATCGCCTCACCTGCCATGGCGCAAATTGGTCCGCCAAACCCCGATGCCAATCGAGACGGAAAGGTCACTTGGCCGGAATATCGGGCCATGTCCGGTGGTCAAATGATTGACCAGCTGGATGCCGACAAAGACGCCCGCATCAGCAAGGCCGAATTCAAGTCGATGATGGACAAGGTCAAGCTATTTGCCGGCGCGGCCATGGTCACCCGCGCCACCAACCGGTTCAATCAGGACGACCAAAACCGCGATGGGTTCATGACCCGCGCTGAAGCCGAAGCCGCAGCCCAGACGCGCTTTGATCGCGGCGATAGCAACAAGGACGGTTGGCTTAGCAAGGCCGAACGCCAAGACATGCGGAAAGTCAGTCGTGGTGGTTCGGGCAGTTAGGGCGCGGCCAGCGCAGTCCTTCGCGATCGCGATGAAAGGGCGCGTGGTCGACCCCGACGAAGAGTTGGTCGGTCGGGTCGCGCGTGGAGACCCCGCCGCCATCCGAGCGCTCACCGCGCGAAAACTGCCGCGCCTGCTGGCGCTGGCCGGTCGGATGTTAGGTGAAGTGGTAGAGGCCGAAGATATTGCCCAGGAGGCCATGCTACGCGCCTGGCGACAGGCTCCCAAATGGCGGCCCGGCGTGGCGAAGTTCGATACCTGGTTGCACCGCGTGACCCTGAACCTTTGCTATGATCGGTTGCGTCGACGTCGCGAAGTGGTGACCGATAGCCCGCCGGAGCAAACCTATGAGGGTCCGGCTCCCGACCGCGGGTTGGAGGCTCACGATGTGGGCCGGCGGGTCGGACGGGCGATGGCGGAGCTGCCAGATCGTCAGCGCGACGCCGTGGTGCTCTGTCACTATCAAGAATTGACCAATATTGAGGCCGCAGCGGTTATGGGCGTGAGTATCGAGGCTGTGGAGAGTCTCTTATCCCGGGGTCGCAAGGCGCTGCGCGTTGCGCTGTCTGACATGGTCACTCCATGAGAGGGTTCATCATGACCGCAGAGGAATTTGAACGTCTGGCCCAGACCTATGGCGGGGCCGTGGCAAGGTGGCCGGTTGACGTGCGCGACGCCGGATTGGCCTTCAGTCTGGCTGACCCGCAAACCGCGCGGCCGATCTTGGCTGAGGCGGAATTACTAGATGCCGCCTTGGACACCTGGCCGGTGACAACGGTCGGTCATGCCTTGCGTGAGCGGGTCATCGCTTCTGCGGCAAACCCACGGCCACTGCGCGAGAAGCTGTCATGGATCTGGGGCGCAAGTTTTGGTGCCGGTCTTGCGGCGGCGTGCGCGGCGGGCCTGGTGCTGGGGATTGCGGTCTCGGGTTCACCGGGTTTGTCGGCGGTTTCCGATGAGCCCGTCAGCGCCGTGATGGCGGGATATGAACTGCCAACCCCAGGCTCAAATATGGGGACGAGCACATGAGCCCGCGCCGCCTCTACATCGCTCTGTTCGCCTCATTGGCGCTAAACTTGTTTGCAATTGGCGCGGTCGTGGGCGGGTTTGCGATCGCCCATCGGCTCGCACCGCCGCCGCCGCCGGGCGGAGGCATGGGGCAGGGACCGCTCTGGGCCGCAGCTGACAGCCTTCCGGCTGACCAAGCCACGACCTATCGCCGCCTCCTTCGCGAACAGGCGGAAGGTCTCAGCCAACAGGTCAGGGCCGCGCGTCAGGCCCGCCGTGAAGCTTGGCTGAGCCTAAATACTGAACCGTTCAATGCTGCGGCCGTGACCCAGTCTCTGGTTCAAGCGCGAAACCTGGAAATGCAGGCCCGGGCTGGTGTGGAGCAGACGATTGTCGACTTCGCAGCCAAGCTTACGCCCGAACAACGGGCAAAACTGGCCGACGGGCTCGCCAAAACCGGACCCAAGGGGCGAATTGAAACCCGCCCTCGTGCTAATCGACCGCCTGGGGAGCCTCCCCCGCCTTAGGCAACGCTGCGAATGTCAGCGGGCTGGAACTGACGAACCGGCAGGCTGAAGCTGACGCTTGTGCCTTGGCCTGGCGTGCTTTGCATATCCAAGTCGCCGCCGTGAAGTTCGACCAGGGACTTGGTGAGGGCAAGACCCAGGCCCGTACCCTGATTGGCTTTGGCGTGTTGACCTTCGACCTGTTCGAAGGGCTGAGCGAGGCGCGCCAGATCCTCTGCGGCTATGCCAATGCCGGTATCACGCACTGTGATCATCAACCGCTCACCCAACACGTCGTTCCGAACCCGAGCCAGAACTGTGATCTTGCCGCCGCGCGGCGTGAATTTGATGGCGTTAGACAATAGGTTCAGCAGCACCTGCTTGACCGCGCGATAATCGGCTTCGATCTCTGGCAGATGCTCGGGGAACTCAATCCCCAGCTCTTGACCCGAGGCCTCGGCACGGTTGTGGACCAGCCGGACGGCGTCTTCCGTCACGTCCTCGATCAGCATCGGCTCGAGCTTGAGGTTCATCTTGCCGGCTTCGATCTTCGACATGTCTAGGATGTCGTTGATGAGCGCGAGCAGATGCTGACCTGACGATAGGATATCCTGCGCATAACCCCGGTAGCGGGCGTCACCCAGGGCCCCGAACATCTCGTGGACCATGATCTCAGAGAACCCGTTGATGGCATTCAGCGGGGTGCGCAATTCATGGCTCATATTGGCTAGGAATTCGCTCTTGGCGCGGTTGGCCCCCTCAGCGCGCACCTTCTCGGTTTCATATTTGCGGGCCAAGTCGGAAAGCTCGCCTCGGCTTTGCTCTAGACTGATCACAAAGGCCTGGAGCTGTTCTTCATTTAGCCGTCGCGCTTCTTCCTGCGCCTTGACGATCGAGATATCGGCGGCGGTCAGAACCAGTCCGCCCTCCAGCGTCCGGCGCTCTGAGATTTGCAGCCAGCGACCATCGTGAAGTTCGGCTTCGCGACCGCCCTTCTGACCATCGCCCCCACCCAGCTCGTGTTTGATCGCGGCCGAGACGATCTTATTGAGGTCCTTGTAAGCGGTACCCGCCTTCAGCAGGGTAGGATCAATGGAAAAGTAGCTGCGATAGTTGCGATTGCACATCAGCAATCGGCCATGTTTATCCCACAGCGCGAACGCCTCGGAGACGCTCTCGATGGCATCGCGAAGCCGAGACTCAGCGGCTTGGGCGCGCGTCTGGGCACTGCGTTCCTCGGTGACGTCCAGGGCCACGCCGATAATGCGAGTATAGCCGCCGGCGTGCTCTCCGAAGGCCTGGCCCCGCGCATCGATCCAAACGGCACGACCACCCTGGGTGTTGGGCACCCGGAACGACACATCAAAGCCGCCATAGGTTGCCGCTGTGGCCAACGCCTCGCGCAGCCGGTCGCGGTGATCCGGGTCCACGCGGTCGATGACCTGAGCGCCGTTGACCACGCCACCCCCGCCCCAGCCGAAGATCGCGCCGGTAACATCGGACATGAACATCTTGTCGTCCGTAAGGTCCCATTCCCAAATCCCGCAGCGCGCAGCTTCTACGGCCAGTCGAAATCGCTGCTCGGAGTCCAGAAACGCCTGTTCCACATCGGCAACCCGTCGGCCCTGAAACAACAGGATGGAGCCCAAGACGAAGGCGGCACCGAGCGGGATCAGCAGCCAAGCTAGTTGTTCCGTCGTCGTCTGGCCCTCTGAAATTGACGAATTTGAGCCGGCCAGAACATAGAGCGCGCCGCCAAGCGCGGGCCGCGCCGCCAGATCAAGCGTAGCGCCATCCGGCCGCTTTCCGCGAACCAATTGTCCCTGCAGGCTAAGGTCACCCGGTCCCAAACCTAGCGCTGCCTCGATCTGGTCGCCGACGTTGATATCACCCACAGCGGCAACCACCCGGCCTTCTGGCGTCACCACCGCTTCTAATCCACCCTTACCGAGCCAAGCTGTGGTCCTGCCTGGATCGGCGATACTGATCACCCAGCGCGGTCCCTTGGCCGTCTCGGCTAAACTGGCGACCACCAAGCTGGTTCGCGTCGTGCCCAGAGTGCCGAGCCAGATTTCACGACCTGATCGTTCGGCGTCCTTGGCAATACCGCTCCAGTCATAGCCGTTGTCCTTGCCCGCCAGCGCCACCAAGCCCCGCTCGCCGACGACGCCAACCGCCAGTCCGGTACCCGCCGTGACGGTCAATCCGGCTTGGGCAGCGTCGACGGGCTGGGTGGTTTCGTGAGTCAGCAGGTCTCGGGTCGCCAGGACCCCACCGCGCAAGCTGGCGGCCTCGGTATCCAGATGCGCTGCTAAGGCTTCGGCACGTTGAGGAAGGGCGGAATTGGCCAGTGTCGCCGCCTGGGGTTGGTGCTGAATCCGTACCACCGCCGCGCCCGTATAGATCGCCAGCAGCAGCATGAGAGACAGAATCGCCAACCGCGCAAAGGCTTGCCCAGAAGACTGCTTGGCGCTTGACGTGATGGTGCCATCCCGAGCCGAGGCGGGGCCGCTTCCATCATCACTGCCCCGATTGGCCAAGTCCCGTCGCTCCAGACCGATTCACCCCTGAAACCCTGAGCCTAAGGTGCGTCGCGCGCGGCGTCACGTGGGAGCTTGGGTTGCGTTGGACTTTGAAGTGTCCCTGCCGAAGCTTTACTCGGCTAAGTGCTCACCCCGCCAAGGCCTTACTCGCCAGCTCGTAGACGTTCTTTGACAGGCCACTTGTCTCAGCCACCCGCGACAGCTGTGCCTTCATCAGGCCGCCAAGCTGCGGCGTATAGCGACGCCAGTTGCAGAGCGGCTCTACCAACCGCGCCGCCGTCATTGGGTTGAAGCCGTCCACGGCCAAGACTTGGTCGGCGAGGAAGCGGTAACCGGCTCCGCTGGCCTCATGGAACTGGGCGGGGTTGAAACTGGCGAAGGTGGCGACCAGGGCGCGCAGGCGGTTGGGGTTTTTCTGGTCGAAGGCTGGATGGGCGGTGAGGCCGAGCACGCGGCCCAAAGCGCCTTCGCCAGGATCGCGTCCCTGCAGCGCGAACCACTTGTCGATGACCAGGGGCTCGTCGCGCCAGCGCTCATAGAAGTCAGCCAAGGCCGCCTCGAAGGTTTCGCCACCAATGGCCATCAGGGCCGTCAGGCCGCCCATGGAGTCAGTCATGTTGAGCGCGGCGCGATAATGACCGTCGGCCAGTTCGGCTATGTCGGAGCGCGGGTTGGCGGCGAGCAGGTCGAGGGCTGCGTTGCGTAGAGCGCGGCGTCCGGCGCTGGCGGCGTCGGGAGAGAAGTCGCCAGGGTCTTGCAAACCCGAATGCAGGCGCTTCAGGTCATCGACCAGATGTAGCGCCAGGCGCAGGCGCAAGGCCTCCCGCGCGGCATGGATTGCGCCAGGGTCGGCAGGTTGTTGGGCGAGAGCCAGATCGGCTTCGCTGGGTAGAGACAGCAGCAACGCCTTAAACGCCGGGTCCGAGGCTTGGTCGGCTAGAGCGCGGGTGATGGCATGGGCGTAGCGTTCCTCACCCACCTCGTCAGGACGTCCCGAGGCACGGCCGAGGATCAGGGCTTGGGCCAAGTCTTGCCCCGCTTCCCAACGATTGAAGAGATCGGGGTCACCGGCCAGTTGCAGATAACGGTCCTGCGGTCGGGCATCGGTGGTCAGGGTGACCGGGGCGGAGAACCCGCGCAGAGCCGAGACCACCGGAGCTGTGTCAATGCCGGTGAGGGTGATGGTCTGAGACGCGCCTTCAAGCACCACAACCGTTTCGTCTAGAGCCTCGCCATCGCGGGTGAAAGCCAGGGTGCGTCCGTCGCCGTCTAGCAGACCAATGCGGACCGGGGTCGGCAGCGGCTTCTTGTCAGGTTGGCCGGGGGTTGGCTTGGATGACTGGCTGAGGTCGATTTCGAGGATCTTGGTATCAGCATCATAGCGGTGTTTGAGTGAAACCTCCGGTGTTCCGGCCTGTTCGTACCAGGCGAAGAAGGCGGTGAGGTCTTGGCCTGACACTTCAGCAAAGCAGGCAATGAAGGCCTCCATTGTGGTGGCTTGGCCGTCCCAGCGGTCGAAATAGAGGTCCATGCCTTTGCGGAAGGTCTCAGCCCCAATCAGGGTCTTGAGCATGCGGATAACCTCCGCGCCCTTTTCGTAGATGGTGGCGGTGTAGAAATTGTCGATCTTGAGATAGCTGTTGGGCCGCACGGGGTGGGCCAGGGGCCCTTGATCCTCAGCGAATTGACGGGCGCGCAAGGCCTTGACGTCCTTGATCCGTTGCACCGCCTCACCGCGCATGTCGGCGGAGAAGCTCTGGTCGCGGAAGACTGTGAGGCCTTCTTTCAAGCACAGCTGGAACCAGTCACGACAGGTGATCCGGTCGCCCGTCCAATTGTGGAAATACTCGTGGGCAACCACGCTCTCGATCCGCTCATAGTCCATGTCGGTGGCGGTCGCCAATGGCAGTAAACCGCGAAACGATGGCGCTCATGAAGCAAAACAACGCCAATCCCCTC
>JANPNB010000073.1:0-2080 GCA_031427275.1 Alphaproteobacteria bacterium
GTTGGCTCCTTTTTGTGAGTGGCGGGAAACGCGCACCGTTTTACGCGGACACGAACACCGTAGTCGCATGGGGTGGGTCCGGCCGCGAAGTGAAAGCGTCAGTTGTGCAGCAGTGGGGGAACGCGGGCAAGAGCATTCGAAACGAAGGATTCTTCTTCAAAGCTGGGATTAGCTGGCCGTTGCGTGGTACTCGCTTCACCGCAAGAGTGATCGCGAAAGGATGTATCTTTAGCGGCGGAGGCAAAATGGCATTCGCCGACGAAGCCGAGTTGGACGGTGTGCTCTGCGTTATGAACTCGTCCGCATACAACGCGATCCTCGGATTCTTCGCAGGAAAGGTAGGAGGAATTCAGGCCTGGTTCATGTTGGGTAGCAGGTGGTGACCAGATTGGGGTTGGAAAAATGTCTGTTTCCGTGAAGCTGGGTTGGGTCTTAAACCAATTCCAGTTTCAGGGAGGAAACAGACATGAACGATTCTCAATTGCCGGTGGCGGGATTGCCAGCCACTGCGTGCCCAGCGACCGCGTGTCGGGCCAAGACGTTGGAGCCGGGTCAGCGGGGCCACTTGGCTTTGGAGGTGTTGACGGGAAGTCGTTCGGTGGCTCAGGCGGCCCGGGACGAAGGTGTCAGTCGCAAGTTTGTCGGGGCACAGGTGGAGCTCGCGCGGCAGGCGGTCCAGCACGCCTTCGAGCCGGACTCCGCCGACACTCCGCCCGGCGCGGATGAGCGAGTGTTGTTCTGGCTGCCGGTCACCGGTCGGTTGATCCGGCGGCTGGTGCTGAGCTTGATCCTCGGTTGTCACAGTTCCTATCGCGGTGCGGTGGCGTTGTTGACGGAGGTGCTGGGGATCGCGATCTCGCTGGGGACGATTCACAACCTCGTGTGTGCGGCGGCGGTGTCGGCGCGGCGGATCAATGAGCGGGCCGATCTGTCGGGCGTGCGGATCGGGGCGCACGATGAGATCTTTCAGAACGGGCAACCGGTGTTGGTGGGCTGCGATGTCGAGTCGACCTATTGCTACCTGCTGAGTCTGGAAGAGCAGCGCGATGCCCAGACGTGGGGACTGCGGCTGATGGAACTGAGCGACCACGGCTGGCAGCCCGACGCGACCATCGCGGACGGTGGTCGCGGGTTGAGGGCTGGTCAGCAGTTGGCGTCGCCCGGATTGCCGTGTCGCGGCGATGTCTTTCATGCGCTGCGCGAAGTCGGCCAGGTGGCGACCTACTTGGAGAACCGGGCCTACGGAACCATCACCGCGCGCGAACAACAAGAGCGCCGCATGCGGCAGGCCAAGCGACAGGGTCGAGGGAACCAGCACTCGAAACAACTGGCTCAAGCGCGGCAGGAAGAGTCGCGCGCGGTTCGTCTGGCGGCGGACGTGTCGCTGCTGGTGAGCTGGCTGCGCGACGATGTCCTGTCCGTCTGCGGTCCCGATGTCGCGACACGACGAGAACTGTTCGACTTCCTCATCGTAGAACTGGAACGACTCGTGCCGCAGTGTGTCCATCGGTTGGCCCCCGTGATTCGCGCGCTGCGTCACCAACGCGACGACTTGCTGGCGTTCGCCGAGGAACTGGACCACTCGCTGACGGCCCTCGCGGCGGAACACCAGGTGTCGGTCGAGGTGGTCCGCGAAGTCCTCACGCTGCGCGCCCCCCACACGACGAAACACTGGCAGGCCGAAGCCGCGCTGCGCCGCCAACTGGGCGAACGCTTCCACGCCCTCCGCACCGCCGTCGCCGCCTTGGCCGATCACACGATCCGGGCGAGTTCCGTGGTGGAAAACATCAACAGCCGTCTGCGGAACTACTTCTTCCTCCGCCGACATCTGAGCGGTGAATACCTGGACTTGGTCCGCTTCTACCTGAACCACCACCGCTTCCCCCGCAGCGACCGCCCCGAACGAGTCGGCCACAGCCCCCACGAGTTGCTGACCGGCCAAACCCAACCCCACTGGCTGGACCAACTCACCAACCCGCCCAGCCACGCCGCATAACCGCTGGGCAGCGCTAGCCCCCCAACGACTACGCTACCACTGCGCGCCTGCTACCCGAAAACCTCCCGATTTGAACCAGGCCCC
>JANPNB010000074.1:0-4126 GCA_031427275.1 Alphaproteobacteria bacterium
CCTGCGTCCAGCGGCGCGAAGGTCTCCGGCGTGTCAGCCGCCGGCATCATCGCGCTGCTGGCGCCAACTTCTTCACAGGGGCGCAGAGAATAGGCGTGTTTGGCTGTCAGGCTGACATGGCGGCAGCTTGACATTGCCCAGTGCAAATCGAGAGATGCTCTCCTGTATAAAAACAATCGGGGAGAGCAGGATGCGCGTCATTCTCGCGGCAGTTTCGGTTTTGGCGCTTATGTCGGCCTGCAGCCCTGCTGCGCCGCCCAAGCCTGTGGCGCTGGCCCCCTCGGCCACAGCGAATGACGACCTGCAGAAGCGGCTGATCGAGGCCAAGCCTGGCGACGTGATCGAGATCGGCGCGGGCCGCTTCGACTTCGCAACCCCGCTATCGCTCGACGTCGACAATGTGACGCTGAAAGGCGCGGGTCAGGACAAGACCTTCATCTCGTTCAAGGGCCAGACCGGCGCGGGCGAGGGTCTGCTTGTGACGTCGGATGGCGTGACCCTGACCGGCTTCACGATGGAAGACGCCAAGGGCGATGGCATCAAGTCCAAAGGCGCTGACAACATCACCTACAAGGACCTCAAGGTCGTGTGGACCGGCGGACCGCTGGCGACCAACGGGGCCTATGGCGTCTATCCGGTCGAATCCAAGAACGTGCTGATCGACGGCGTGACGGTGAGCGGCGCGTCCGACGCCGGCATCTATGTCGGTCAGTCGGAGAACATTATCGTCCGCAACAGCCGCGCCGAATACAATGTCGCCGGCATTGAGATCGAGAACTCCTCCAACGCAGACGTGCATGACAACGTCGCGACCCACAATGCAGGCGGCATCCTCGTGTTCGATCTGCCGAACCTGCCAAAGATCGGCGGGCATTCGACCCGCATCTTCAACAACCAGGTGGTCGAGAACGACACGCAGAACTTTGCGCCTCCCGGCAACATAGTCGCCAACGTGCCGACGGGCTCGGGTGTGATGTTGATGGCGAACCAAAATGTCCACGTGTTCAACAATACGTTCGACAAGAACCAGACGACGCACGTACTGATCTACGGCTACTCGTTTGCCTTCGATGACCCGCGATACAATCCTTTGCCGCGCGACTTCGTGATCCGCGACAACACGTATGGCGATGGCGGCAATAACCCGCAGGGACGCCTTGCGCCGTTGGCGCCCGCCATCGGCGGCAAGCTGCCGGCAATCGTGTGGGACGGTGTCACCACTTACCATGGCAAGACGGAAGACGTTCGTATCGCGGTGCGCGAGAAGCCGGAGGTTGGCTTCATCAATCTCGGCCTCGGCGTGACGCCGATCGACCTGACTAAGGCGAAACCCTCAATCAAGCGCCTGCCAGATTTCGAGATCGCCGAACCGCCTGCCGTGGTCCTGCCGCAGGACAAGCCGGCTACGAAAGAGGGAGCGTAAGCCTCGGATGAAGGCGAAGTGAGCGGCAGCGTGCGTTTGCTTGTTGTGTCGTTGTTTCTTGCGCTCGCCGCGTGCTCTGCACCGGCGGGCGTGAAGGACAGTGTGATCCTTGCGGCTGATCCAGCGCCGAAGCTTTCGGATTATGGTTTCTTCGCTACGGCGAATGCAGGAGCTGCGGTCGCGGATGGCGTGCGCCCTTATGATCTGGTGAACGCGCTGTTCGCAGATTATGCGGGCAAGCATCGGTTCGTCTATGTGCCGAAGGGCCAGAGCGCGACCTACAATCCGGATACAGTGTTCGACTTCCCGGTTGGTTCGGTGCTGATCAAGACGTTCGCGTTCGCGCCCGACATGCGCGACCCTGCGCTCAATGAAAGTTGGATCGAGACTCGGCTTCTGATCCACAAGAGCGAGGGGTGGGTGGCCTACCCCTATGTCTGGAATTCAGAGCAGACCGAGGCGGTCTACTCGCCTGTGGGCGGCCGGCAGGTGGTCAAGACCATCTCGCCCGAGGGTGAGGCGCTGACGATCAACTACGCGATCCCCAATCGCAACCAGTGCAAGGAATGCCATTCGAACAACAAGGTGTTCACGCCGATCGGGCCGAGTGCGCGCAACCTCAATCATGTGGGGCCGGCGGGCGTGCAGCAGATCGCGGACTGGACGGAGCGCGGGATACTGACCGGCGCGCCGGCGGAGGGATTGCCCGCAGCGCCGCCCGTGTTTGGCGATCAGCCACTGGAACAGCGTGCGCGCGCGTGGCTGGATATCAACTGCGCGCATTGCCATCGCGCGGGTGGCGGTGCGTCCAACTCCGGGCTGTTCCTAGCGTGGAACGAAACCACACCGACAGGGTGGGGCATACACAAGCGACCGACGGCGGCGGGTCGGGGATCGGGCGATTTTCTGTTCGTGATCGAGCCGGGCAAGCCGGAGCAGTCGATCATGATCCATCGCATCGGTTCGGTCGAGCCGGGCGTGGTGATGCCCGAACTCGGCCGCACGACAGTGGATACCAAGGCGCTGGCGCTGATCCGTGAGTGGATCGCAGCGATGCCGCCGGTCGCGCAATGATACCGTAATGATCGCGGCCGTGATGCGGCCCGAATTACTTCACGCAAATGCAGTCTGATCGTCAGACGGCTGTTACGGAGTCAGGCGACAGGGGAGGCGCAGCCGGCTTGGGCTGCGGAAAACGAACGGACCTCCCCCATGATCGCTCTCCGTGGACTTGCCGTGATCGCCGTCGCCGGCTGCGCCGCCATCGCCCTGGCGCCGCGAGGCGGGGCTGACCCCGCGCGCGAGACATTTTCGATTGGCTTCCGCTATGAGGCCGACAAGCCGGCAATGGACAACTATCTGGCGTTTGCGCGTCAGGCCGAGCGCGCGTGTTCGATGACGAACGGACAAAGGCTGAGCCTCCGCCGGGTTGACCGCGCCTGCATCGAGGACCTGCTCGACAAGGTGGTCGTGCGCATGGGCCGGCCGCAGCTGGCCGAGATTCACGAGGTCAGAACTGGCGCCCGCGCCGACTCCTCCCGCACGCTCGCTGCGCGCTGAGGACCGGCCGGACGCTCAAGCGGGTGGGGGCCTCGCCTCCGCCCGCGCCTGCCATAAGTCCACACTCACCTAGATTGTCATCTGGGTGAGTGTGGTCGTGGATACGGGAATAGAGTTGTCACCGACGAGCAGTTCGAGCTGAAGTTCCGGGTGGCGCTGACGCTGGAGACGCCGGATGCCTGAAAGCAAACGGCCGCTCCGGTGACGGAGCGGCCGCTTTATTGGGGTTCGAAGACGTAGCGGTTACTCCGCGTCTTCCTTCGGTCCATCGGTGCGTTCACGGCGCGGGCCGCGATCGCCGCCACGACCACCGCCACGACCACCACGATCGCCATCACGGCGCGGACGATCGCCGCGCGGCGGACGGTCGCCGGACGGACCATCGTCGGTCACGCCTTCGATGGCTTCACCGGTTTCCTGGTTCACGGCTTTCATCGACAGGCGAACCTTGCCGCGATCGTCGAAGCCGAGAAGCTTCACTTTCACGATGTCGCCTTCCTTGACGATGGCGGAGGGCGATTCCACACGCTCGGCGGCAAGTTGGGACACGTGGACGAGGCCGTCCTTGGCGCCGAAGAAGTTCACGAATGCGCCGAACTCCATGACTTTCACGACCTTGCCTTCGTAGATCGCGCCGATTTCCGGCTCAGCGGTGAGGCTGATGATCCACTTCTGGGCAGCGTCGAGGCTTTCTTTTTCGACGGCGGCGATCTTCACCGTGCCGTCGTCCTCGACATTGATCTTCGCGCCGGTCTTTTCGACGATCTCGCGGATGACCTTGCCGCCCGTGCCGATGACGTCACGGATCTTGTCGACCGGGATCTTCATCGAGATCATCTTCGGAGCATTTTCCGAAACCTCGTGGCGCGCGCCCGTCATCGCCTTGTTCATCTCGTTGAGGATGTGCAGGCGGCCGCCGTTTGCTTGCGCGAGGGCAGTCTTCATGATGTCGAACGTGACCGAGTCGATCTTCAGGTCCATCTGGAGCGAGGTGACGCCCACCTCGGTGCCGGCAACCTTGAAGTCCATGTCGCCGAGGTGATCCTCGTCGCCGAGGATGTCGCTGATCACGGCGAAATCCTTGCCTTCGAGGATCAGGCCCATCGCGATGCCCGCGACCGGACGGATCAAGGGACCGCCGGC
>JANPNB010000075.1:0-3095 GCA_031427275.1 Alphaproteobacteria bacterium
GTCGCCGTACTCATTGATCAACAGGGCGGCGGTCTTGATGCCGATGCCCGGCGCGCCCGGTACATTGTCTACGGAGTCTCCGCACAGAGCCTGAACCTCGACCACCTTGTCGGGATAGACGCCAAACTTTTCAAACACCTGCTCAGGCCCGATCTTCAAGTTCTTCATGGTGTCGAGCATCGAGACCTTGGGCCCGACCAATTGCATCAGGTCCTTGTCGGACGAGACAATCATTACCTCACCGCCCATGTCGCGAACCTTGCAGGCATAGGCCGCGATCAGGTCATCGGCTTCGTAACCGGGTAGCTCCAGGCTAGGGACACCAAACGCTCGGGTCGCCTCACGCACCAGGGGAAACTGCGGCACCAAATCCTCCGGGGCCGGCGGTCGATGGGCCTTATACTGATCATAGAGTTTGTTGCGGAAGGTCTTTTCGGAGTGGTCAAAAATGACCGCCAAATGGGTGGGCGCGTCGGTCTGGGCCTTCATGTCCACCAGCAGCTTCCACAACATATTGCAGAATCCGCTGACCGCGCCGATCGGCAAGCCGTCAGTTTTACGCGTCAAAGGCGGCAAGGCGTGGAAGGCCCGGAAGATGAAGCCTGATCCGTCGACAAGATAGAGCCGGATGGGTGGGGCGGTGTCTGGCGCAGCGTCGGTCATGAGGCAAAGATAGAGCGCCAATTCGCCGGGGTCACGCCCCAGAGCCCTTTCCCTTTATACGGAATCGTCCAAAGGGACAAAAAGGGCTCTGATTCAATGGTAGTTAGAGCATGTTCGTCTCCGATAACCGGTTCCCACTTATCGGAACATGCTCTGCCTTTAGGCAAACCGCGCATTGAAGTCGGGCACACCCGGTCCGGCGGCGGCCAAAGCATCCGGGTCACCATCAGTCAGATAGGCCAGCGTGGCCTTAGCTAGGCCCGAGAAGGCCGCGTTAAACAGGCCAGTAGCCGACGACAAGCGCCGCACGCCCATGGCTTGCAGGTCAGCGGCCTTGGGCACGCCGCCCCGGGACATGACGTTGAAGGGCAGGACGATCTGGCTTGCCAGACTAGCGATCAGGGCGGCGTCCTTGGGGCCAGGCACGAAGATGCCGTTAGCCCCTGCGCGGCCGTAGAGGTCGGCCCGCCGCAGGGTTTCGGCCAGGGCTGCGTCGCCCGCTGCTAAGTCCTTGAGATAGACGTCTGTGCGCGCATTGATGAAGAGGTTGACGCCAGCTTGATCGGCGGCTTTGCGCGCCGCTTCGACCTTGCGGGCGTGCAGGTCTGGGGACCGCGTGCCGTCCTCCAGGTTGATGCCCACCGCGCCGGCGCCGATCACACCCTTGATGGTCTCGGCCAGGGTGGCCAGGTCATCGCTATAGCCGCCCTCGATATCGGCGGTCAGCGGCACCCTCGAAGCTTTGGCGCATTCGCCGATCACTTGCAGCAGGATCGGTAACGGCAAGATGTCGCCATCGGCATAGCCCCGCGCCCAGGCCACAGCCGCCGAGGACGTCGCCACGGCCTTGGCCCCGGCGTCGCTCATCAAGGCAGCGCTGGCGGCGTCCCAGGCATTGGGCAATACCAGGATATCTGGACCCGCATGCAAGGCGTGAAAGGTTTCGGCGGTGTTGGGCATGGCGATTCCTGATCAGCCTGAACTCAATAGATCAGCGGCTTGTGGGGTGCTGGCGGAAAGCGGACCCCGACAAAGGCTAGTGACCGTGGGAGCCTTCGTACACGCCAGGGGATGTGAGCTCATCCTCCAGTCCCTCAGAGCCGACAGGCAGGACGAAGCGCCGATCGCAATAAGGGCATTCGACGAAGTTCGACTGGCCCATTTCAAGATAGACCCGAGGATGGCCGAGCGCGCCGCCGACTCCGTCGCAGGCCACCCGATGGGAGTTGATCACCACGATTTCCGGGGCTGAGCCGATGGGAGTGTCCGACACCGCGTCGGTGGGCATGTATTGGGCGGTGGCTTTACGGGCCATGACAACTCTCCATCGGCGAACGCTTGGCGAAGCGCCTGCTCGGGCCTAGGTATGCGAGCATAGGATTAGGCGTCAATCGCGCCACAGAGACTTTGCCCTGAAAGACCGCATGAACCTTCCTGATTTCGCCATCGAAGCCAAGGCCTTGGTCAAGACCTATCCGGCCACCAAGACCACACCAGAAATGCAAGCGCTGAAAAGCATTGATCTGAAGATCCCGCGCGGCTCGATCTTCGGACTGCTTGGCCCCAACGGCGCGGGCAAATCTACTTTCATCAACATTTTGGCCGGCCTGACCAAGAAGACATCCGGGACGGTGTCGATCTGGGACCGTGATATCGATCAGCGTCCACGCGATGCCCGAGCTGCCATCGGCGTAGTGCCGCAGGAGATATCGACCGATCCGTTCTTCACGCCACGCGAGTCGCTCGAGGTCCAAGCCGGCATGTACGGCGTGCCGCGCGCCGAACGTCGCACCATGGAGTTGCTGACCGCCATGGGTCTGGGCGACAAGGCCAATGCCTATGTGCGCCAGCTGTCGGGCGGCATGAAGCGCCGCCTGATGGTGGCCAAGGCCATGACCCACAATCCGCCCGTGTTGATCCTGGATGAACCCACCGCCGGGGTGGACGTGGAACTGCGCAAGCAGCTGTGGCGCTATGTGTTGGAGCTGAACGCCAAGGGCGTGACCATCGTGCTGACCACCCACTATCTGGAAGAGGCGCAGGAACTCTGCGACCAGATCGCCATCATCAATCGCGGTCAGGTGGTGGCGTGCGAACCCACACAGACCCTGCTCAAGCGCCTCGACACCCGCGCGGTGGTGGTGACGCCGGAGGAACCAGTGTTGGAGGCCCCGCATCTGGAGGGCTTCGAAACCAAGACGCGGGCCAACGGGGCTTTCCAGGTGACCTACCGCACTGGCCAGTCCAGCGTCGAGCAGGTGCTGGCGGCGGTGCGCGCGGCGGGCCTGCATATCAAGGATATTGCCACGGAGGATCCTGACCTGGAGGACGTGTTCGTATCGCTGACCAGCGCGGCACCGGCACCAGAGTCTGTCTAAGCTTCCGTTCCGCGCGGCTTTCGGCTAGAAGCCCCTTCCGCCCAAGGCGAAATG
>JANPNB010000076.1:0-3748 GCA_031427275.1 Alphaproteobacteria bacterium
AGGCCTTGGCTCACCTCCTGCCAGATGGTTTTGGCGGGATCCAGCGCAT
Source organism: Alphaproteobacteria bacterium (assembly GCA_031427275.1). Classification (GTDB taxonomy): domain Bacteria; phylum Pseudomonadota; class Alphaproteobacteria; order Caulobacterales; family Caulobacteraceae; genus Phenylobacterium. Next base: position 50 of record JANPNB010000076.1, read on the forward strand.
CGCGGCTCTGGTCGACATAGGAGAGCTTGACGGTGTCGCCTAAGCGGAACGTGCCGCTGTCGGGTTGTTCCTGGCCGGTGATGATGCGGAACAGGGTCGACTTACCCGCGCCGTTGGGGCCGATCACGCCGACAATGCCGTTGGGCGGCAGGCTGAAGTTGAGGTTCTCGAACAGGACCTTGTCGCCGTAGGATTTGCTGAGATCCTTGGCTTCGAGCACCAGGCTGCCCAGGCGGGGGCCGGGCGGGATCTGGATGGTGGCGAAGGTCTGGGCGCCACGGGCCAATTCCTGCTCGCGGACCATTTCATCATAGGCCGCCAGACGGGCCTTGGACTTGGCTTGGCGGGCCTTGGCACCCGAACGCACCCATTCCAGTTCGCGGGTCATGGCGCGCTGGCGAGCGGTGCTCTCGGACTGTTCCTGCACGATGCGCTTGGTCTTTTGCTCCAACCAGCCGGAATAGTTGCCCTCATAGGGCACGCCCTTGCCGCGATCGAGTTCGAGGGTCCACTTGGTGACCTGGTCGAGGAAGTAGCGGTCGTGGGTGACCAGGATGACGCAGCCGGGGAAGGCCTCCAGGTGATGCTGTAGCCAGGCCACGCTCTCGGCGTCCAGGTGGTTGGTGGGCTCGTCGAGCAACAGCATGTCGGGCTTGGAGAGCAGCAGACGGGCGAGCGCCACGCGGCGCTTTTCACCGCCCGAGAGGTTGGTGGTCATCCAGTCGTCAGGCGGACAGCGCAGGGCGTCCATGGCCATGGTGACCTTTGAGTCGATGTCCCAGAGATCGCCCGCGTCGATCTTCTCTTGAAGGACGGTCATCTCCTCCATCAGCTCATCGGTGTAGTTTTCGCCCAGCTCTGCGGCGATGGCGTTGTAGCGGTCCAGGGTCTTCTTTTCGTCGCACCAAGCGATGGCATTTTCCCAGACGGTTAGGGCATCATCCAGGTGGGGTTCTTGCTCGAGGTAGCCCATCTTGATGCCGTCGGCGGCCTTGGCCTCGCCGTTAAATTCCTTGTCGATCCCGGCGATGATCTTCAGCAGGGTCGACTTACCCGAGCCGTTGACGCCCACCACGCCGATCTTGGCGTCGGAATAGAAGGACAACCAGATGTTCTCGAACACCTTCTTGCCGCCGGGATAGGCCTTGGTCAGGCCCTGCATCTGGAAAATATACTGCTGCGCCATGGGGCGACGAGGCTCGCTTCTAAGGAATAAGGATTGGGGCCGGGAGATAGCGGTCGCGGCGCGCGGGCGCAATGACGAGACACCGCGCTTTGCAGTTTGATTCGCGCGAGGCATGGTCGAGAATAACAATTGTCGGGTTGGGAGAGGTTTCATGCGGCTTATAGTGGCCATTGCCTTGGCGCTCAGCATCGTCTCTGGAACAGGGGCCTATGCTGCGCCCAAGGATCAGCGCGTGGTGTTGGTCACCCTGGACGGGGTGCGCTGGCAGGAAGTTTTCCGAGGTGCCGACCGCGTCATCGCGACCAACAAGACCTTCACGCCGCTAGCCAAAGAGATCAAAGCGCAGTTTCTGGACCCGGCCGACCCAGCCGCCGCGCTGACACCATTTCTGCATAATGTGGTGGCTAAACAGGGCGTGCTGCTGGGCGACCGCGACCACGGGTCTTGCGTGTGGGTGACCAACAGCATGTGGTTTTCCTATCCCGGCTATAACGAGATTCTGACCGGTCGGGTCGATCCCAAGATCGTCAGCAACAGCCATGGCCCCAACGCCAATGTCAGCTTCCTGGAATGGCTGAACGCGCGTCCCGGCTTTGCGGGCAAGGTCGCCGCCATCGGATCTTGGTCAGTGTTCAATGACATATTGAACCCCTCCCGCAGCAAGCTGCCGCTCAATGCCGGGTGGGGCGCGATGCCCGCGCGCACGCCGAACGAAGCGATGTTCGCCAAGCTTCAGAGCCAGACCTCCCAACGTTGGGACACCGTGCGCTTTGACGTCTTCACCCATGCCTATGCCCTTGAGGCGCTCAAGCACGACAAGCCCAGGGTGCTCTATATCTCCTATGGCGAGACCGACGATTTTGCCCATGACGGGCTCTATGATCAGACCCTGATCTCGCTGCGCCGCACCGACGATTTCTTGGCCGAGCTGTGGGCGACTTTGCAGGCCGACCGCGCCTATCGCGGCAAGACAACCCTGATCATCACCACCGATCATGGGCGGGGATCAGGGGCCAACCCCAAGGACTGGGAAAGCCACGGATTCCCTTGGCCTGGGTCAAATCAGACCTGGATCGCCGCCATCGGGCCCGGTGTGGTGCCCGGAGCAACGGTCGGGCCGAACTGTGCCGGTGCCAACCAAGTGGCGGCAACGGCACTTACGGCGCTGGGCGTAGATTGGCAGGCCTTTGATGCCAAGGCCGGGACACCACTGCCGATATTTCGTGCCAAGCCTTCATTGCGTTGAAGGGCGGGCTCTAGCGTCCCGTCGGCATGTCCTTGAAGGCTACGTCCTTGTCGACGCGGATGTCGCCGGGCAACCCCAGAACCCGCTCAGCAATAATGTTCTTCAAGATCTCGTCGGTGCCACCGGCGATGCGCAGACCCGGCGCGAACATCAGCGCGCCGTGGAAACCGCCGTGCTGTGGCGAGAGCTCGCTGTCCTGAATGATGCCGAACTGATCCAGCATCTCAATGGCGCTATTGCCGAGGTCCTGCATCTGCAACGCCGAGACGATCTTGCCGATCGAGCTCTCTGGACCCGGCGTCTGGCCTTTGGAGAGCGCTGTCATGGTCCGGTTGCGGGTGTGTTTTAGACCTTCGGCTTGCACGTACCAGTCGGCCAGTTTCTCGCGAAGAGCACTGTCTTTGAGGGCAGAACCGCCATCCAGACCCGGCGTGCTGCGCGCCGTCTCCAAGAACTGCGCCCAGCCGGTGCCGCTGGCCCCACCGACCGCCAGACGCTCATTCATCAGCGTGACTAAGCTGACCTTCCAGCCTTCGCCTTCGGCCCCAAGACGCTGGCTATCCTTGACCCGTACATCGGTGAAGAACACTTCGTTGAAGCCCGAGCCGCCGGACATCTGGTGGATCGGTTTGACCTCAATGCCCGGCGACTTCATGTCGAGCCAGAACATGGTCAGGCCCTTATGCTTGGGCACGTCGGGGTTGGTGCGCACCACCACGATGCCGTAATCGGAGAACTGCGCGCCTGTGGTCCACACCTTTTGGCCGGAAATCAGCCAGTCGCCGGAACCATCATCGGCCCGCAGTGCCTTGGTCCGCGCCGCAGCCACGTCCGACCCACCGGAGGGTTCGGAGAACAGTTGGCACCAAATCTCTTCACCGCGAATAGCTGGTCCAGCGAACCGGTCCTTGGTCGGCTGATCGGCGAAATTCATCAGGGTGGGCACGCACATGCCCAGGCCGATCTGGAAGGGGTTGCCGGGGATCAGGTGTTTGGCTTCTTCCTGGCCGAAGATCACGTTCTGCACCGGGTTGCCGCCCTGCCCGCCCCACTCTTTGGGCCAAGTGATGCAGGCGTAACCAGCGGCGGCCTTCTTGGCCTGCCAGGCGCGCGAGGGGGCGAGGTCGTCGCCACCCTCTAGATCAGCGCCGCTTTCGTAGACCTTGGGCGCATTGGCGTCGAGCCAGGCGCGAACCTGTTGGCGATAGGCGGCTTCGTCGGGGCTGTCGTTGAAATCCATGATCTATCTCCGGCTCAGGCGGCCGCG
>JANPNB010000077.1:0-11516 GCA_031427275.1 Alphaproteobacteria bacterium
GGTTTATGCCACGATCGATAATTCCGACTTCATCACCCACACCTATCAGGGCTTTGACAGCTACTTCGTCGTCGATGTCCGGGCGGCCTACAAGATCAACGCTCACGTGGACGCGGCGATCGGGATCGATAATCTGAATGACCGCGACTACATCCTGTTCCATCCGTTCCCACGGCGGTCGGTAGTCGCCGAACTGAAGTACACATTCTAAGGCGGCGCGCGGTATTCTTCAGGAGGGGCTGATGACTAACTCGGTATCGACACAGGGCAAGGTCAGCGGATGGCCGGACTATCGGGCCGTCTGGCGCTGGCACTTCTATGCGGGTTTGCTGTGCATTCCGTTCGTCATTTGGCTCGCCTGCACCGGGACAGTCTATATCTTCAAGCCTCAGTTGGAGGCGATGTTAGATCGCCCCTATGATCGCTTTGTCATTTCCGGACCTGCGGCGACCCCCTCCGCGCAGGTCCGCGCCGCTTTGGCTGCCGTCCCCGGTTCCGCGCTGAGTGCCTACGAGATTGCGCCAAATCCGCAGGCGGCCGCCCGTGTTATCGTCAGTAAGGGCGGGGACAAGACCAGGGTCTATGTGCATCCAACTACGGCGGCTGTGCTCAAAATTGTGCCGGAAGAGTCCCGTCTGATGGCCACCGTGCAGCGCATGCACGGGGAACTTCTGATTGGTGAGCGGGGGTCCAACATCGTGGAGCTGGCAGCTTGCTGGGCCATTGTCATGATCATCACAGGCCTGTTCCTCTGGTGGCCGCGGCAGAGCTCTCTGGCTGGCATGCTCTATCCGCGACTGGGCAAAGGATCACGGCAGACTTGGCGTGATCTCCACGCAGTCACCGGCTTTTGGGTCTCGCTGTTTGCCATCTTCCTCCTGCTGACCGGCCTGCCCTGGGCCAAGAACTGGGGAGCCTATCTTAAGGACGTGCGCAAGGTCGCCAACGCCACATCGGTCGCCCAAGACTGGAACACCAGCCGCGCCCAGGTAAAGGCGCAAGACAGGGCCGATGATGCCGGGGCTCGCGCAGCGATCGCGGCGGACGGCGATGAACATGCCGAGCACATGGGTCACAAGATGACGCCCGGGATGAATATGGCAGGTATGGCCGATCGTTACGCGCCGCTCAACCGCATTCTGCCCAATGTTTCGGCGTTGAATTTGCCATCACCGGTCCTGATCGCACCGCCGAAAAAGCCGGGGGCGAAATGGACCGCTAAATCCGATACGGCCAATCGCCCTCAACGCATTGACCTGACCCTGGACGCCACCACTGGCGAGGTGCGGTCCGCCAAGACCTTTGCCCAGAAGCACGTTATCGACCGCATCGTCGGTGTCGGCATTGCCGCGCATGAGGGTCAGTTGTTCGGCTGGATCAACCAACTGGTCAGTTTGCTGACTGCGCTGGGCCTATTGCTCATGAGTGTCAGCGCTGTGGTGCTCTGGTGGAAGCGCCGTAGTGACGGTGTGCTAGGTGCCCCCGAGCCTATATCGCGCCCGAAACTGTCGGTGGCGCTGACCCTGATCATCTTGGCTCTGGGGGTTTATCTACCGCTGTTTGGCCTATCTTTAGTGGTCGTTCTGGTGGTGGAACGCTTGGTCCTTCGCCAGATCCCGCGCGCCCGTGAATGGCTGGGTTTGCAGGCCGCATAGGGTTTAGGAAAACGTGGCTGCGTAGCGCTCACGCAGCAGGTTCTTCTGCACCTTGCCCATAGCGTTACGCGGCAGATCATCAACGAAGATGATGGCTTTTGGAATTTTGAAGGCCGCGAGCTGTTGTCGTAGTTGGGCGATCATTGTGGTCTCGTCGCCTTGCCCGATCACCACAGCACAGACCGCCTCACCAAAGTCGGCATGCGGTAGACCGATTACCGCACTCTCTATGATGCTGGGCATCTGATCCAGGATCAGCTCAATTTCCTTAGGATAGACGTTGAACCCCCCGGAAATAATCAGGTCTTTGGCCCGGCCGGATATCCAAACGCGACCGTCAGGGTCTTGTCGGCCGACATCTCCAGTGATGAAGTAACCATCGGTAGTGAACTCTTCAGCGGTCTTCTCGGGCATGCGCCAATAGGCTGAAAACACGCTGGGACCTTTGATTTCGATGACACCGGTCGCCTCCCCGCCTCCAATTCGTAGCTCGACGCCCGGCAGCGGGAAGCCGACGCTGCCGGCGATCCTGTCACCGATTAGCGGGTTGGTAGTGATGATCACTGCCTCACTCATGCCATAGCGTTCCAGGATCGGCTGGCCGAAACGAGCCTCGAATTCGGCGAATGTTGTGGGCAAGAGAGGGGCGGATCCGCACACAAACAGACGTATTTTCGCTGTATGTTCTATACATGTCTCAGCATGTTTAAGCAGTCGGGTGTAGAAGGTCGGGACGCCCATCATCACGGTTGACCGCTTGAGCCCTTCCAACACCTGAGCCTCGTCGAACCGGGGCAGCCAAACCATCGGCGCACCGGACAGGAACGCGCAATGCATCGCCACGAACAGGCCGTGCACGTGGAAAATCGGGAGGGCGTGGAGTAGAACGTCGTCAGGCGTAAAACCCCAGGCGGCATGAAGGGCAACCGCATTGGCGACCAAGGCACCATGGCTGAGCATGGCCCCCTTGGACCGGCCAGTTGTGCCCGAGGTATAGATGATTGAGGCTAGGTCGGTGGCTTCGCGAGAGACTGGCGTGGCGAGCGGTTCCACGCTTTGCGCTGCAGAGACGAAGGACTCTGCATCCTGGATGAACAGGCGCGGCTCAGCGTCTTTGAGGAAGTAATCGACTTCACTTAACGTATAGGCATTGTTGAGCGGCAGAAAGACCGCCCCAGCCATGAGCGTAGCGAGATAGATCATCACCGCTTGCGGAGACTTCTCCACCTGCAGGGCGACGCGATCACCGGGAATGACTTCCTGAGCAATGAGATGGGCCGCGACGCGGGCTACTGTTTGTTCAAGCTGACCATAGCTGATCTCTGTGTTGTCACTCAGCAAGAAACACGGTTTTGCTCGGTCTATGGGGAAACCGGCAGCCAAGCGTTCGTAGAGGTTGTCAAACATCGCTCAGCCCTAGTTGCGTTACGCTTCGGAACGGGTCCATTTTGATGCCTCGCAAGGCGCGACAAACGCCCAACGGAGGTCACGATGAAATTCCATGCCGTCACATTGATTGCAGTCCTATTGGCCACGAGCGCCCATGCCAAGACCTTGAAGGTCGCCGCAGGACCCAATGCTCAAGAGCGGGTCCAAACCGCTCTCTTAGATGCCAAGCCGGGCGATGTGGTGTCCCTAGGTGCCGGCCGGTTTACCTTTACCGACGGACTGTCCCTGGACGTTGATAATGTCACCGTCACGGGGGCCGGAGAGCACAAGACGATCTTGTCGTTCGCGAAACAAAAGGGGGCGGGCGAAGGTCTGCTCATCACCTCTGACAGCGTGACCATTCGTGACCTGACGATGCAGGACAGCAAAGGCGACGGGATCAAGTCGAAGGGTGCCGACAAGATCAGCTTCGTGTCCCTGACAGTTGAGTGGACTGGTGGACCCAAGGAGACCAACGGGGCCTACGGCGTTTATCCGGTGGCTTCGAGTAATGTGCTGATCGACAAAGTGACCGTGCGCGGTGCCTCTGACGCGGGTATCTATGTTGGCCAGTCAAAGAACATCATCGTTCGCAACAGCCGCGCCGAGTTCAACGTGGCGGGAATTGAGATCGAGAACTCATCGAACGCCGATGTCTACGACAATGTCGCTACACACAACGCGGGCGGCATATTGGTATTCGACTTGCCTGGTCTGCCGGTGATGGGCGGCCACTCCACCCGCATTTTCCGCAATATGGTGGTGGATAATGACACCCCGAACTTTGCGCCAAAGGGCAATATCGTCGCGGGCGTGCCAACGGGATCAGGCGTTATGTTGATGGCCAATCGCAATGTGCATGTGTTTGAAAACACTATCTCCGGTAACCAGACTGCCGGCGTGATGATCATCGCCTATAGCCGCGACTTCGATGATAAGACCTATAACCCCCTGCCCCGGGATTTTGTGGTGCGCGACAACCGTTTTGGTCGAAATGGATGGGCGCCGGCCCTGCCAGGCGGCAAAGATCTAGCCGCCGCTATGGGCGGATCAATGCCGCCGATCATGTGGGACGGGGTCGATACCTATCCGGGCGGTCATGAAACTCTGCGGATGTGGTTCAAGGACGGACCGGTCGCCAATTTGCGGATGACCAAGGGTGGCGCGGTCGAGACCGCCAATCCGGTGGTCACGCCGTCCGTCGGCGCGCCGGGCCTAGTCGAGCCGAACCCTGTGGTTCTGCCGATAGAGCAGGAAAAGCTCGCCTCATGAGACGACTGGCCGCTCTTGTTGCAGCGGTCCTGAGCCTGGGGGTCGCGCCTGCCCCGGTGGCGCTCAACCTATTGCTGGCGGAGACCCCGGCACCGGCCCTGAGCGACTATCGCCTCTTTACGGACGCCCGCGGTCGCACGCCAAACGCCGGGCTGATGCCATATGACCTGAACACGCCGCTGTTCAGCGACTATTCGGAGAAGAGCCGACTGCTCTACCTGCCGCCCGGCAGTCATGCGACCTACAGGGAGACCGGCGTTCTCGATTTCCCGGTCGGCGCGACTCTGGTGAAAACCTTCGCCTATCCCGCCGACTTGCGGCAGCCTCAGGTTGGGGTGCGATCCATCGAAACCCGACTGCTGATCCACAAGCCGCAGGGCTGGGTGGCCCTGACCTATGTGTGGAACTCTGGACAAACAGAGGCCGTGCTCAAGCGCGCAGGTGCCCGGTTGCCGGTAACCTTCGTCGACCTGGATGGCACCCCGCAAAATCTGGACTATGCCGTCCCCAATCAGAACCAGTGCAAAGAGTGCCACTCCGTCTCTGGATCGCTGTCGCCGATCGGACCCAAGGCGCGGAACCTAAACGGGGAATTTGCCTATGCTGCCGGGCGCGAGAACCAGCTGACTCATTGGTCACGGCTTGGAAGCTTGGTCGGTGCGCCAGAGCCGAAGGCCGTCGCACGGACGGCGGTCTGGACCGATGCGGGCGCAACGGTTGAAGATCGAGCGCGGGCCTATCTCGACAGCAATTGTGGGCATTGTCACAACCCCGCTGGTATGGCCAGCAATTCGGGACTGTTCTTGCACCTTGAGGAGACTGACCCAGCGGCGCGTGGGATCGGTCGTCGACCCGTGGCGGCCGGGCGTGGCTCGGGAAACCTAGATTTCGACATTTCACCGGGTCATCCCGAGGCGTCGATCCTGCTCTACCGGATGAAATCGCGCGAGCCTGGGGTCATGATGCCAGAACTGAGCCGATCGATGGTTCACACTGAAGGCGTGGCCCTGATCGAAGCCTATCTGAAGAGCCTGCCCGCGCGTTGACACCGCGCCTCGCGCAGGCCCAACTGGTGGCTAGAGGAGACGATATGAGCACCAAGTTCGAGACCATGAAGGCGCTGATCGCCGCCTGGAGCGTCGGCGACATCGACGGGGCTCTATCGTTCATGAGCGAAGACATCGTCTGGCACTATGCTGCGGCCGTCGCACCGCCCCTGAAAGGCAAGGTCAAGGCGCGGAAGTTCCTGGAAAACTTCAAATCACAGATCGCCAAGGTAGACTGGCGAATCTTCGACTATGCGGAAAGCGGTGATCGCCTGTTTGTCGAGGGTGTAGACGAGTACCATGCCAAGACCGGTGAGATCGTGGCCGCGCCCTATGCTGGTGTGCTGGAGTTTCGCGACGGTTTGATCAGCGGCTGGCGCGACTATGTCGACGTGAGCGCTATTGAGGCCCAGAAAGCGGGTACCCCAGCGCCGGTCTGGGTCACCGCCCTGATTGATCGTGTCGCCCTGTGAACTCCCCACCGCTCATCCCGGTGCATACCGGGATCCAGGTTGCGCCACCCCTTTGCGGTTCCAAGGGTTTGGAGCGCTGCCTCGCCAAGATGTTGACCGCTGCTGAAATTACGACGGGCCGCGGAGCGCGGCTGAAAAGGAAAAACCGATGGCGATTGTCGAACTTCTTCTGATCAATGCTGTGTTTTCAGTTGCGCTCTTCCTGGGCCTCTGGATGATCAATGTCGCGATCAAGGACCCCAGTTTTATCGATAGCTGGTGGGCACTGGGCATGGTGGTCATGGCCATCACCAGTTTTGTGGTGACAGGCGGTCAAGGCGACCACCGCTTGGCCTTGACGGTACTCTGCACCGCATGGGGATTAAGGCTCGGCATTTACCTACTGATGCGGTGGCGCAAACACGGGGCAGACCGGCGTTATGCGACCATGATGGGTCTAGCGCAGAAGGAGCGAGGCTGGGGTTATGCCAAGGCTTCGTTGTTGCTGGTGTTTGCGTTGCAGATGCCGCTGCAATTTGCCGTCTCCCTGCCGGTGCAGTTAGGCCAATTGGGCGCGGTCGGGCCGATGGGGGCGCTGGCCTGGATCGGCGTGGCGCTAGCTGTCGTCGGTATCGTCTTTGAGAGCGTCGGCGACTGGCAGTTGGTGCAGTTCAAGAAGAGCGCTGACAACGCTGGCAAGGTGCTGAACACCGGACTGTGGCGCTATACCCGCCATCCCAACTATTTCGGCGATGCTTGCGTCTGGTGGGGTCTGTGGATGATCGCGGCAGAAACCGGGTGGGTCGGCATAGCCTCGGTGGTCGGGCCGATCTTGATCACTGTCTTGCTGACCAAATGGAGTGGCGTACCGACCACTGAGGGACGGATGCGGCGGAAGAAGCCAGATTACGAGGCCTATGTGGCCCAGACTTCCGGCTTCATTCCGATGTTGCCTAAGCGACCCGCAGAGGGATAAGCGCGCGGATTCGCGGGTCACGCAAGTAGAGCCCACCCCAAACCATGAGGCCCAGATAGACCCCGAACAGCACGTGGCTGAACAGGGGGCTGCCGACCCGCACATGGGTGGCCACCGCCCCGCCGAGATAGCCGGTGAGCAAGATCGCCCCAAGCACGGCGGTTCGAGGCGCTACATAGAGGGCTGTGCAGACTAATTGCAGTATCCCGAGCCTAAGGGCGAACTCGGCTGTAGCCGGATAGCCAAGCCCTCCTGTCGTAGACAACACCACAGGTAGCCCCATCAGTTTCATGGTGAAGTCCATGACAAGGAAGGCGATGACCATGCCGCTGAGGACCCACCCGGCCCAATAGGACTTGGAGCGCGGGGATCTGATCGAAGATTGGTCTGACATTTCGGATAGCTCCGACTTTTGTTGGGGATTTTCAGGCCGCTTGAGCCGTAGTGTCGCAGACCACAGTCCACTGCACACCGAATTTGTCGTTCAGCATGCCAAATCGCGAGGCAAAGGGTGTGCTGCTCATGGGCATTTGCACCTCTCCTCCGGCACCCAGCGCCGCGAACATGGCTTCAGCGTGGGCGTCGTTGTCGGCTGAAAGGGCCAGTGCAAACCCCTTGAAGTTGGGCTGTCCATTGCTCTGGCCGTCAGAGACCAACAGTGTAGCATCACCAATTCTGACACTGGCATGCATGACCTTGTCACCCGCGCCAGGCGGACCGCCCGGCATGTCGCGGAAACGGGTCAACATTTCCACCTTGGCTCCGATGGCGGCGGTGTAGAATTCCAAAGCTTCGTCGCAACGGCCTTGGTAGTAGAGATAGGGTTCGATTTTCACAGCTCACTCCCTGTGGATTCTTGTGTAGTCCACGTTTCCGCCGACACTTGGAACCTAGTCCTCATCGCGGGGACTTGTTTTGTACAGAAACGACAACTGGGCCCCTTCACGAAGGATTTTCGCTGGCGATTGGCCAATCAAACCCTTCAGCGAACGTGTGAGATGGGCCTGATCGAAGTAACCAGCCTCATAGGTGGCATCGAGAATTGAGGTCCCAGTTTGCAGCAGGCTCGTCGCGTGGCGCGCCCTCTCGATCTGACGAAAGAGCGTGTGGGTCATGCCTGTGGCCTGAAGAAAGTGGCGCTGGACCGACCGCAGAGTCAGAGATTGAATGTCGCCTTCCAGGGCACCATCGACGGCGGGGTCGCGCGCCACCACGCCCTGACGGGCCATGTCGGCGACCAGGTACTCAGCATTATCAAAGGACGGAATTTCCCAAGACCGACCTTCCAACCAGAAGCGTCCGTCGCGAGTGACTGGCAGATCGATATTCTTGTGATCCAGAAGCCGCCAAGTCGGGACCTGCGGAAAATAGGTGCCCATGCGGAACCTGATAGCCTCCCAGTGTCCGTCGGGAGGGCATTCCACCATGGAAGGCTTGGTCTCGGGACCGCGCAGTGTGACCAGGGTTTGTCCCCTTAGACGGGTCACCACGATTTCAAGATTGCCAGCGGCGACAGAAAGGAAGGGGCCACCGGTTGTGCTCCAAGATCGCCAGACTCGCTCGATAAAGGGCGAATCTGATTGCCGCTCCTGAAAGGTCAGGAACACCTGCTCCTAGCTTCCGAGCATCTCGCGCCCGGCCCAGACGGCGTGGGTGCCGCTGCAGAGTTTGTGCGGCAAGGCGATGCGGCAGATGGGGCCTTTGGTGATGTCTTTGGCGTCAAGCAGCACGCACTCTGACGTGCCGTGGTTCTCGTCGATGAGGAAGCTAACTAGATAGCCATCGTCCTCGTCCACAGCTCCGACACGCGGAGCGAACGGGGCCTCGCTGGCATAGACGCCTTCGGGCAGGTGATATTCAGTGCTGGTCCTGGTCTGCAGGTCAGTCTTGACGAAGCCGGTGAACAGGAACCAGCCGGGCTTGGAGAGGGTAGAGTAGCCGTAGCGATAGGGGCGTCCGGCATACTTGGCGTTGATCATGCCAAATTCCATCACCCGATCATCCAGGCGCTCCTCCGTGGTGGAGCCGTCCTTGAGGTTGAAACGCCAGCGGTGCAGCTTGGACTTGAAGCTGTGCTCGTCCAGATAGGCCATCATATGCTCGAAGCCCGGCTGAGCCTCGGTGTGAGGCTGGGGTGTCGGTTCCTCCTGGAAGTAGCCGTCGAGCACGATCTCATCGCCCTCCTCATAGGCATTGAGCCAATGGAGCACATAGGTGGGCGCGGCCTCGAACCAACGCACCTCTCCGCCGTTGCGTGGCACGATGGCAAAGCGAGAGTCGAAGCCCTCATGGAATCGCACCGCGTGGATGTTGCGTTCCAGCAGTTTGGCGTCCCAGAAGACCGGCAGGTCGTTCAAGATCACATAGTTTTGAGTGAAGGCCATGTCGTGCGGCAGGCGCGGGCCGGGTGTCGGGACGGCTTGGTAGTGCTTGAGCTTGTTGTCGGCGCCCACCAGTCCGTAGTGCAAAAAGGGGGCGGTTTTGGAATAGTTGAAAAACATCAACTCCCCCGTGATCTCATCGACCTTAGGATGGGCCGAGATGCCGTCGATGGGCACCCAGCTTTCGAGGCCCTGTTGCTCCAAGGTTAGCGGGTCGAGGCGGTAACCTTCCCCGCACTGATAGAAGGTGGAAAGGGCACGGCCGGCATGGACGACGATGTCGGTCGATGAGCTATCCTTAAGGCTGCCATGCGCGCCCCAACCTGGGCGTTTGGCAAGCTGCACCGGATCAGCGAGTCCGCCCCATAGGGACGCCTGGGCCTCTTGCTCGGCCTCGAAGCCACGCGTGCGGACATAGCGATTTCTATAGCTGGCCTTGCCACCGGAGAAGTTGATCTGATGGATCATGCCGTCGCCGTCGAAGGGGTGGAAGCGGCCCAGCGGTTGGTGAACCTGGTTCTCGGTGTTGCGCAGATAGACTCCGTCGATGTCGCTTGGGATAGTCCCGAAGGTGACCTTCAACTCGGCAACATCAACTTCTTCACGCTGGGGCGTCCACGCTCCATTTAGATAGGGATGGTTGGACGGTTCCAGGGTGGTGACGACGGGCGGCAGGCGATGGATCGTCATGATTTAGCTCTCCGGCGGTCTAGGCCTTTACAGGCCTTGCGCGGACCTTAGCGGGAATGGGGTCGAGTTTGAAATCGCCGACCTTGCCTATGCGAGCATTACATTTCGGGCATCGGACGGCCTCGTCGTCCGATGCACCGATGAGCGGGTCAAAGCCTTGGCCACAGGGCTTGCATTTCCAGCCGAAGACAGGCTCCGGCGGCGGCGGAGGTGGAGATTTGGCAGCCCTCAGCGACACCAGAGGCTCGGGACCAAGCGGACGTGTAACCACAACGCCGGGCTTCAGGCTAAGCGTGCGACGGGGTTTTGGATCGTCAGTCATGGTTTGGGTGTGAGCCCACCGAGGCCATCGATCAAGGGAAAGAGCGTCTTCCAGGCCTCTGACCTCGGGTCAATGAGCTCGAAGTGACCCACGCCAGGAAGCGTCAAGACCTGCACCGGGTCGCCCGCCTTCATGGCCTTGGAGCCATAGGATTCCCCGAAGTTCGGCGGGACAATGGGGTCCAGAACCCCAGAGACCACCAATTGGGCCCGCTCGAGAGGTAGGAGATGCGGTGGTGAGGTATCGCCGTAAGCACCGGGGCCCCTGCCCTTAAGGTCCACGAGGCTCTCAATGACGCCCGGACCTCCACAGGCGTCGGGGCCCTTCTCATGATAGGCTTCCAAGTCATTGATACCGGCCAGCGTCACTACCGCCACAGGCAACAAAGGGTCCTTCACCCAAAACACGCTGGTCTTTGAAAGCTTGCCGCGCCCCGCGGCCCAAGCGGCCAGATGCCCTCCCGCTGAGTGACCGATGAAGACCACGCGGTTGATATCCAGACGGTTGGACTTTGCTAATCCGCGCACAGCATCAATTCCGGACGCCACGTCCTGAAAAGTTCCCGGATAGGCACCCCCGTGGTGGCCGATCCGACGATATTCGAGATTCCATACCGCCCAGCCATGGTCTGAGAGGGCCTGGGATAGGGGAGCCTGAAGCTCCAGCCCCGGAAGATCGGCGCGCCAACATCCCCCGTGAAGCATCACGATCAGAGGATGAAGCCCACGTGTCTTGGGCAGCCACAACTCACCAAACTGCAAGGGGTCTGAGCCATAGGCCGTGCGAGGCTTCGACAAACCCTGCGACAAAATCAGAATATCGTTGAAGGTCAGAAGTCTTGCAGGCTCAGCCTGTGCCATTGACGCGAACATCAAGCCCACCACCGCCGCCAAGATCCGCATGCCGCGCCCCGTCTTGCGATGGTACCACCTCTCGGTCTCGAACCGAGGACCTCTAGATCCACAATCTAGGGGAATATGTGCAAATTCCATGGCTTACTGGAGGCCTAACGCAAAACGAAATTGTCCACGACGGAGCAGACCTCTGGATATTGCATTCTGTACCCCATCAATTCAACGTCCCAGGTGACTTGGATGGTCGATCAGGCCCTCCGAAACCAATCCGCAATCAACGATATCGGGGCGTTGACTAGGCGTTCGGTCCCCGCCGCTGCTTCCCTGAACACCTGCCATAATCCAAACTTCCCTCGCACTGGTGACAACCTTAGCGGGGTCAGGTGACCAACAGCAACCACTTCACCGATCATCGGTTCTGTGCGGCGGCCTAATCGAAG
>JANPNB010000078.1:0-27256 GCA_031427275.1 Alphaproteobacteria bacterium
GTCTCTCGCCAGAGGTCCCAATCGACGGGGATATCCAGGGCCTCGCTGATCTCGGCGATAACCTGGGTGATCGGCGCATCGGCGCAGAGGTCTTCCTTGTCGAAGGTCTCAGCGATCATCTTGGGCAGGCTCTCGCGCATCTCTGTTAGACGCTCGCGGTCGCAGTCGGGATTGTTCTTAAGCTCGTTATCGATGGAGGTATGCAGCACCTCAAGGGCCACGGCCTGGGCCTTGGTGGCGCGGCGCTTAGGGCCAACCACCCCCGCCAACGCCTGCTCATGCTCAGCAGCGATCCGCGCCTCAAGCACCACGGTCAGGCGCACAGCCCGGGATATGCGGACATAGGCGAGGCTGGGATCATAGGTCAGAGCCTGCGCACCGCGCACCTTGGCAGCGATCTCTCGGCAGAGGCCTAAGCCGACCGCCACCATCTGCTTCAGCTCAGCCAACTGCCGCGCGACGCGCTCAGACCTGGCGGCGAAGTCTTCAGAGATGTCAGCTTGCTCATAGACGAACGAAACAAGAACACACTAAACTCGATCTGTCAAGTTTTATCGCGTCGTTTTCAGCGCGCCTTGAACCTGATCGGCATAGTGCGCGGCCCAGAGATGAAGTTGCTGGCCAGCCATTCGGGAGGTGTCGCAAGCTCAAAACCGTCCATCCGAGTGAGGACTTCGCTCAACATAGCGTCGATCTCGATGCGCGCGATGTGCTGGCCCAGGCAGCCATGCGGGCCGGTGCCGAAGGCCAGTTGGGCGTTGTCGGGGCGGGCAAGGTCCAGGGTTTCGGGACGGTCGAACTTGGCGGGATCGCGGTTGGCGGCCCCGAAATACATCACCACCTTTTGGCCCTTGAGGATCTCGGCGTCGGCAAGCTTCACATCATTGGAGGCGGTGCGACGCATATAGATGACCGGGCTGGTCCAGCGCAGCAGCTCCTCGCGGGCGGAGGGTAGGCGCGCGGGCAAGTCGGCCTTCAGCCAGGCCATCTGGTCGGGGTTTTCCATCAAGGCCAACAGGCCGCCCGACAGCAGATTGCGCGTGGTGTCGCCTCCGGCGTCGACCAGTAACAGGAAGAACAGCAGGAACTCCATGTCGTCCAACTTGCGACCATCGACCTCGCAGGCCAGCAGGCGGGTGGCGAGGTCATCGCCAGGCCGCGCGCGCTTTTCAGCAATCAATCCCGTGGCATATTCGAACATCTTGCCGACAGCAGCCCCGGCCGCACCGGGGGGCAGAGCCTCCGGCGCGGTGTGAATGGTCTCGGTTAGTTTGTAGAGCTCGCGGCCGTCTTGCAGGGGCAGGCCCATCAATTCAGCAATGACGAAGGAGGGCATTTCCCCGGCAATGTCGGCGACGAAATCGCATTGCCCCTTGTCGATCACCGCGTCGACGATCTGTTTGGCCAAGGCCTGG
The DNA here is from genome assembly GCA_031427275.1 of Alphaproteobacteria bacterium. Classification (GTDB taxonomy): domain Bacteria; phylum Pseudomonadota; class Alphaproteobacteria; order Caulobacterales; family Caulobacteraceae; genus Phenylobacterium. The sequence goes on from JANPNB010000078.1 coordinate 1,416, forward strand.
ATGCGGTCCTGGCGAAGTTTGGCCGCCGGCAGAGTGAACTCAGAACGGATCAGTTTGCGGAACGCCGTGTGGTCGGGAGGGTCCATCATCAGCATCATCTGGTAAGGCCCAAACCCGCCGACGCCGCCGTTCTCCGGGTCTTGGATCATGATGGTTGGTTCGGACGAGAAATTGCTGAAATCGCGGTCTACGGCCCAGACATCGTCGAACCGGGTGACGACCCAGAAGCCCGGGCCGTCGGGGTCTTCATGCCAGTGGACAGGGGCGTGGTCCCGCAGCCAACGGTATTGATCGTGGGGTTGGCCGGAGGAGAAGCTGGCGGGGCTGAGGAGGTCGATTTTCATGGGGTCCCTTACTCCGGCTGCCATGCCTTGGGCATGTTCTCGGAGACTGTGCCGGGGAAGGTCGGTGGGCGCTTTTCGAGAAACGCGGCGACGCCTTCGCGGACGTCAGGGCCAGCACCGAGTTCCATAGACAGGGCGGCATCAATTTTGAGCAAGGCCATAGGGTCCGCCTGGCCGGAAAACTGCCAGAGCATTTGACGGGTCGGCGCAATCGAGACTGGAGCGGTGTTGTCGGCGATGTCTCGGGCGATCTCTTGCGCGCGGGCCAGCAAGGCGTCGGGCGCGACGATCTCGCTGATCAAGCCGCCAGCCAGGGCTTGCTCGGCGGTGATCAGGGCTCCTGAGAGGCACCATTGCAGGGCTTGCGGCAGGCCCACCAGCTTGGGCAGGAACCAGGCGGCTCCGGCCTCGGGTACCAGACCACGACGGGCGAAGACGAAGCCGATCTTGGCGTGGGGCGCGGCGATGCGGATATCCATGGGTAGGGTGAGCGTGATGCCGACGCCGACGGCCGCACCATTCAGGGCGGCTATAGACGGCTTGCGGCAGCGATAGATGGACTCAATGAAACCGCCGCCCTTGCCGCGACGTTCGCGGGTGGCTCCAGACCCGAAGGCGACGGAACCCTCAGCGGCGGTGTCGAACGCGCCTGCGCCTGAGGATATGTCGGCCCCGGCGCAGAAGCCGCGACCGGCACCGGTGACAATGATAACGCGGACATCGTCATTGGTGTCGGCGGCACGGAAGGCGTCCTCGATCTCCACACCCATGGTGCCAGTATAGGCATTGAGCTTGTCAGGGCGGTTAAGAGTAAGCGTCAGGACGCCGCGATCCAGGTCCTGGAGCAGGGTTTCGTAAGCCATGGAGCCTCCCGATCATTTCAGACCGATTGGGACCCCATGACGGAGGGGCAGGCAATACGAAAACGCCGCCGCCTTTTTCCGTCCCCGTTTACGGGGAAGGGGGACCGCGCCGATAGGCGTGGTGGAAGGGGCGAGACTGGGCTCCGAGCGTGAGGCCGCCCCCACCACCATCCTGACGGATGGTCCCCCTCCCCCGTGAACGGGTGAGGCAAGAAAACGCCGCCGATCTTGCGACCGGCGGCGGGTTTGGCTTGGATAGATCAGGTCGTATTTAGGCGGTGAGCGCCCGACGGCGGCGCAGGGCGGAACCTGCGAGGCCGAAGCCAGCGATCATCATGGCCCAAGTGGCTGGCTCAGGCACTGCGCCTGAGGTCGTGACCGAGACGTTGTCGAGATATATGCCGCCTGCGCAGCATGTATCAAAGGAGTTGAAACTGATCAGTGTGCTGACGCTGTCGGCGACAAAACTACCAGCATAGTGAGTCCAGGTCAGGGCGAGATCATTGTCAAAGATTGACGTTCCGGCCAGGAAGCTGTCGCCCGAGATCGCAAAGCCCATATTGCCAGCCGTGACACCTGGATTGTGAGAGTAGTCAAAGCTGTAATTGTAGGTCTGGCCAATAACTGTCGCGAAAAGCTGGGAGATACTGCCGTCGCGATAGCCGACCATGTCGAGGGCTTGCGCCCCGCCACCGCCAGCTGGCGTGGTGGAGGTGAAACCGGCTCCGTAGGTCACCAGATCGATATCGCCGCCGACTGCCCAGCCGAACCCTGCCGGAACGGGATGATCGACGCCGATGTTGTAGTAGCCCGCACCGCCGACGCTGAAATCCTCAAACCCGCCGTTGACAGCAGTTCGGTGGCCTGTGCGGCACCGGCGATTAGCGACGCCGCAGCAACACCGATAAGAAGCTTACGCATATGCAACATAGGAACCCCTAGGAATTGATTACCGACATAGTACCTGATTCTGTGACATCCCTATTTCACAGGGAGATGCGGCGGAAAAACGCCCGCACGTGGCGCGGGAAAATTAAGGACAATTGGTCAAGGAAACGCCGCCGATCTTTACGACCGGCGGCGATGGTGATCTGGAGAGATCAGTAGTGTTAAGCGGCAATCGCCCGGCGACGGCGCAGGGCGGAGCCAGCGAGGCCAAAGCCGGTGATCATCAGAGCCCAGGTGGCAGGCTCAGGTACTGCGCCGGACAAGACCAAGACGTTGTCGAGCAGCGGGCCGACATTGTCGCCGCTAGGGGTACCGAAATAGAGCTGCAACGTGCCATTGGCCGTCGGTGTGAACGAAAGCTCGTAGTGCTTGAAGGCGGCGGCACCGCTGATCGACTCGCCGTACAAACCAAGAGTGGTTAGGCCGAAAAAGTCGCCTGAACCGCCATAGGTAAAGCCGCTTAGGATGGTGAACCCCAGAATGTCAGTCAATTGACCGAAATTGGCGGTGAACTGGAACAGGTCACTGGTGGTCCGAAGGCGTTGGTTACCACCGACGTCGAAAGCGATCGTCAGAAGTTGGCCTGCCGTGTAGGCGATGGCGCTGGACGTCAACGCGCCAGGACCAGAGCTGCCGTCCAGATCGACGCAGGAGCCCGAGCAAGTGATGCTGAAGTCACCCGACTTGACCACGTCAACTTGACCGGTGACGGTGAAGTTGGAGAAGCCGGAATAGTTCAGGGCGCTAAGACCGCCCGCTTCGGTGTCAAAGTTGTTTGAGAACAAGGTGCTCGCCTGAGCGCCACCGGAAACCAGAGTGGCGCACAAAGCGACACCGACCAAAAGCTTACCAAAATTCATCATGGACCCCCATTGATTGCCGCACGGCCTGCGACGTTTGAATCAGTAGCCGCATACTGGCATTAAGACTTATGACGGAAAAGCGCCTGCACGTGGTGGGGGAAAATTGAGGTTAATTGCTCATCGCGGCATCACGCCTCGCCCTCAAACCCGCCGCTCAAGAAGGCCTCCGCATAGGCGCAGTGCATGGCCACGCCACGCGCCATGACGGCTTCGTCCAGCACCATGCGGTTGGAGTGCAGCGCGCAACAACTTCGCCAATCGCCGCCCTCTGGCGTTGCGCCTAGGAACACCATGGCACCAGGCACTTTTTGCAGCACATAGGCGAAGTCTTCGGCCCCCATGGCGGGTGTCGGCATGGTGCGCCAAGCTTGGGCTCCGAACAGGTCTTGAGCCACGCGCTCGGCCAGCGCAACGGCTGGGGCCTGGCAGACAGTGACCGGGAAGCCGTGCTCGATATCGACCACAGCGGTGGCCCCGTGGGCGAGGGCGATGTTGGGGGCCAAGCGTTCCAGGCCCTTGTGAGCTAGCTCGCGTGACCGCTCAGAAAACGAGCGAACTGTGCCCTCGATTATCGCCCGCTCAGGGATCACATTGTTGGTGGTACCGGCCTCAATGCGGCCCACAGTGACGACGACGGGGTCGAAGGCCGGGACGGTGCGGGTGACCATGGCCTGGATGGCCATGACGATCTCGCAGGCCACGGGGATCGGGTCGAGCGCGTCCTGCGGGGCCGAGGCGTGGCCGCCACGCCCGGTGATGGCGATCTCGAAGCGGTCTGCGGCGGCGAGCAGCGGGCCTGCGCGCCCAGCGAACACGCCAGTGGGGATGTTGGGCGAAATGTGCAGAGCAAAGGCGGCGTCGGGGGCTGGTTCCATCAGGCCGTCATCCATCATCCAGCGCGCGCCGTGATGGCCCTCTTCGCCGGGCTGAAACATGAAGATCACGGTGCCTGCCAGACGGTCGCGATTGGCGCACAGCGCGCGGGCCGCCCCGGCCAGCATGGCCACATGGGTGTCATGACCGCAGGCGTGCATGGCCCCATCGGTGCGTGAGGTGAACTCTAGGCCGGTGTCTTCGTGCAAAGGCAGGGCGTCCATATCGCCGCGCAGCAGGACGGTGCGGCCATTGGCCGGGCCGCGCAGAATAGCCATGAAGCCGCTGGTCGACGGGCCCTCAAGGATTTCCAGGGGCAGGTCGGCAATGGCGGCCTTGGCCTTGGCGGTGGTCAGCGGCAGGTGGAGGCCAAGCTCAGGCTCTTCGTGGATAGCGCGGCGGAGTGCGATCATGTCGGCCAGCAAGTCTTGACCGGCAAGTGTCCAGAGATTGTCAGTGGCGGGCAGGTCCATGGCGTCCTCGGCAAATGGCTGGGATCATCATGGAGAGGCCAGCGTCCTGCGGCAAGGCTTCAGCCGTGCAGGGCGCGCAGATAGTCCTGGGCAAAAGCGGCCAATTGATAGGCGGCGACGGCCGCCATGATCACGAGCACTGCGGTCAGCACGCGCTGAACCCGCGTGACTCGACGCCGCCGCTTGGTGGCTGGTGATTGCTCTGCATAGGTAAGGTGCATGGCGTCTGTCCCGAATTGGCGCAGGTTGCGCCTTAGTGGAACCAACTTCGCAAGGCTTGAGCCGGGGCCAACCTTAACCATGTTTGGGGGTGAGGCTTTTAACTCAAAGGTTGCAAGGTCACAGCCTTCTCGGAGGTCCGACCCATGAACCCCATCGCCACGGCTCAATACGGCCTTTTCGCTGCGGGTCAGCGTTTGGCGTCTTCGGCAGAACGTGTCTCGCGCATGGGCGATCCCAGCGCAGACATCGATCTAGCCAACGAAATCGTCGAACAGGTCAACGCCAAGCAAGACTTCCGCGCCAATCTAGCGGTCATCCGCACCTCCAATGAGATGACGGACGCTCTGCTAAACATCCTGGCTTAGGGATTGGAAGCGCAGCGCGCGCTCAACAGATTTTGCAAGGCACGCTTTGACATCAGCGCCATAGAGCCTTAGCCGCGATCCTATGGCCACGCGATCTCTCTTTGTGACACAGGTTTACCAAACCTCGTTGGCGGGGGAACGGGGGTTTGCTGCCTTCAACGATGAGTTGGCGCAGGCCTGCCAGATGCTCGCGCAGGAGGATCATGCCGGTCGTGCCTGGTGCCGGGAAAACCGCTTCGGTGGCTATACGTCCTATGCCTCGTTGGACGACCTGCCGCGCCGCGCCACGGTGTTTGGCCAGCTGAAGACCAAGCTGGACAAGCACGCCCAAGCCTTCGCCCGCGATCTAGCTTTCGACCTGGGAGCCGGACGCCTTAAACTCGACAGCCTTTGGGTCAATATCCTCAAACCCGGTGCCGCCCACTCGGGCCACATCCACCCGCACAGCGTGCTTTCCGGCACGGTCTATGTGGCGGTACCGCCCGGTGCCAGCGCGCTAAAGCTCGAAGACCCTCGCCTGCCGCTAATGATGGCCGCCCCGCCCCGCCATCCCAACGCCGCCGAAACCGTCAAGAGCTTCGTCTATCTCCAACCCGAGGCTGGCACAGTGCTGATGTGGGAGAGCTGGCTGCGCCACGAAGTGCCGATCAACGCCGCCAAGTCGGAGCGTATATCGCTGAGCTTCAACTACGGCTGGCACTAGAGCCCGTTCCCTTCAGACGGAACTGTCTGAAGGGAGAAACTGGGCTCTAATTAAAAGAAGTAGAGCATGTTTGGCTCCGATAACCGGTTCCCACTTATCGGAACATGCTCTAGCCGTCGTAGAACATCTGCCCATGCAGCCCGATCACGCGTCGCTCCCGACCTGTGGTCGCCCGCGCGATCGCCTCTGGCGACAGGTGATTGGCCTCGTCGGTCGGCAATATCCGCTGGGCAATATCCCGACGGCCATAGTGAACCTGGAGAAAGAACCGCCCGTGATCCCTGTCCTCAGTCGGCATCCGCCGGTGCCAGACATCTGAAACAAAAAGCCCAGCATCCCCAGCCTTGGTCAGCAGAGGCACGACCACTTGCCCCTCATAGTCCAGACCATTGTCGAAGATCCGGTCCGATGGTGGTGCCCGACCCGATAGGTGACTGCCCGGCAAAACCCCGGTTGGGCCGTCTTCAATCGTACAGTCCTGCAGGTAGAGATGCACCCCAATGGCAAAGACAGGATGGGGAATATTGGCTGGCCAGCGCACACCCTCCGGCAACGGCACATGCGGTCCAGCGTCGATGTGCCAATTCTGACCCCCGTGCGAACCCGGATGCCCCGCAGGATTGCGCCAAGCCGTGTTGGCGATCACGTGGCAATCCTCGCCGAGCAACGGCTCGATCACCGCCAATAGTCCCGGATGGCTGACCACCTTCTGGCAAGCGGCACTGCGGTTGAGCATGGCATAGCGGAACATTGCGGCGTCTTCGGGTGGCCGGGTTCCACGATTGTCGGAGGGGTCGCGTTCAAAGATCGCACTGATCTCAGCGCGAAGTTGGGCGACCTCATCAGCACTCAAGAGATTGCGAATGACCGTATAGCCCTCGCGTTCAAGCTGCTCGGCCTCGATGCTCGCAGGCTCGGTGCGGGCTTCGAGATAGGGGCGACCGCGTCTGATCATGTGGGGCTCCGAGTTGGGATTGAGCTATCGGATCTCTTTGCCGTGATAAATTCGCAGCACAATCACCAACTGGTCAATGACGCGATACCTGATGACGTAACCGTCGCGGCCAAAGCGAACCACAAGCTCTCGAAAACCCTCTCGTTTACCGGGATGACCGCGTTCAGAAAACTCTGTCAACGACAAAACGGCTTCTGAGATCGCCCTAGCAGCTTCGTTCGCTGCACGCAGGTTCCGCTCGGCCAGAAAATCCACAAGCCTTGAGAAATCGTCCTGTGCCGCCGCGACCAATCGAACAGATCGGGTCACCGCTGCTTGGCACTCCCGCGCGCGGCGACGGCGTCAACAAATTCCTTCATCACGACGACTGCATCATAGGACTCGCCGGTGCGCTCGAATTCCGCAAACCGCAAATAGTCCTCCGCCCAATCATCCTGCAGGCCATAGGCGATGAGGCCGTTAGCTAGGTCTTCGACAGACCGTCCTGAAGCATCCGCAGCCGACCGCAGTCGAGCGGACAAATCCGCGCCCAAGGCGATATTCAACTCACCGTCAGCCATGCCCCATGCTCACCCCAAGCCGAGCCCGCGTCAACTGTCGAGGAAGCTCCGCAGCTTGCGGCTGCGGCTGGGGTGTTTCAGCTTGCGCAGCGCCTTAGCTTCGATCTGACGGATCCGCTCGCGGGTAACGCTGAACTGCTGGCCGACTTCTTCCAGGGTGTGATCAGTGTTCATGCCGATGCCAAAGCGCATCCGCAGCACCCGCTCTTCGCGAGGCGTCAGCGAGGCCAGAACCCGAGTGGTGGTTTCTCGCAGATTGGACTGGATCGCCGCGTCGATGGGCAAGATCGCATTCTTGTCCTCGATGAAGTCGCCCAAGTGGCTATCTTCTTCATCACCGATTGGGGTTTCAAGGCTGATCGGCTCCTTGGCGATCTTCAGAACCTTGCGCACCTTTTCCAGCGGCATGGCCAGCTTTTCGGCCAATTCTTCAGGGGTCGGCTCGCGGCCGATCTCATGCAGCATCTGGCGGCTGGTGCGGACGATTTTGTTGATCGTCTCGATCATGTGCACCGGGATGCGGATCGTGCGCGCCTGATCGGCGATGGAGCGGGTAATCGCCTGACGAATCCACCACGTCGCATAGGTCGAGAACTTGTAGCCGCGACGATACTCAAACTTGTCGACGGCCTTCATCAGGCCGATATTGCCTTCTTGAATGAGATCAAGGAATTGCAGGCCACGGTTGGTGTATTTCTTGGCGATGGAAATCACGAGACGCAGATTAGCCTCGACCATTTCCTTCTTGGCCTGACGGGCCTCGCGCTCGCCTTTCTGCACCGTGTGAACGATACGCCGATAGTCATCAATCGGAACGCCAGTCTCAGTGGCGAGGGCAGCGATCTCATGGCGGATGTCGCCAATCTGGCCTGCATCATTCGTGGCGAATTTCGTCCAACGAACGCCCAGGGTTTTGACTTGATCGCTCCAGCTGGGATTAAGCTCTGAACCGAAATAGGCCTTCAGAAACTCACCACGACTGATCCCGTAGCTATCAGCCAACCGCAGCAACCGACCTTCTAGACCCATCAGGCGCTTGTTGATCGCATAGAGTTGCTCGACCAGCGCCTCGATGCGGTTGTTATTGAGCTTCAGCGTTTTTAGATGCTGGACGATGGCCAGGGACGAATCCTCATAGGCCTTGCGATCACCTTGGGCCAAGTCCTCGCCCTTCAGTCGCTGGGCAACCAGCTTCTCCTGCAAGGCACGGAAAGCATCGAACTCAGCGGCGATGGCATCCAAGATGACCATGACCCCTTCACGCAACTCGGCTTCCATCGCACTGATGGTGGGACCTGCGCCGTCGTCAAAGTCATCGTCGTCATCACTCTCAGACTTAGCGATGGCCTCGCCGTCCTCGTTGACCTCGGCTGAGACTTCCTCTTCCTCGGCAGGCGGGGGTGCCTCCGCAGCCAGAAGCTCAGCTGCAGCGGCATTCATGCCGCCATAGGTCTGTTCCAAGTCAATCACTTCGCGCAGCAGAATTCGGCCTGTGCCTAATTCTTCGCGCCAAACCATGATCGCTTCAAAGGTCAGCGCACTCTCGCACAGTCCGCGGATCATAGCATCGCGGCCGGCCTCGATGCGTTTGGCGATGGCGATTTCGCCCTCGCGCGACAGCAACTCCACCGAGCCCATTTCGCGCAGATACATGCGCACCGGGTCGTCAGTGCGGTCGTAAGCCGCTTCCTTGGGGGTTTCGACGATCGCGGTCTCTTCGCGGACTGCCACCTCCCCGCCCTCGGCGTCTTCTTCGGCCTCAACAACGTTGACGCCCATCTCCGATAGCATAGCCAAGGTATCTTCGATGGCCTCGGAGGTCACTTCCTCGCTGGGCAGCACCTTGTTCAGTTCGTCCATCGTGACATAGCCGCGCGCCTTGGCCTGCTTGATGAACTTCTTGACGCCGGCATCGGTCAGGTCGAGCAGCGGTCCGTCACCACCGGTCGAGGTCTCGGGTGCTTCGGCTTCAACGGTTGTCGTGCTCATCGTCATCTCCGGTGGCGGCGAAAACCCCCATGCAAGGGTCGGGCCGCTGATGGTTAACGGCGACAAGTGCCTCGCGTTCCCGCGATGCTTCTCATCCGCCCTCGATATTCCAGTCTCTGATCGCGCGTTTCAGTGCGTCACGTTCGCCTTTCAAGCGCTCGAGGGCTTCCATAGTTGAACGCGCACCAAGGTTTCCCTTGGCGGTGACTATAGCCTCGTCGAGCGCCACCAACCTCGAAAGGCCGGCGAAAGCCTGCGACCACTGCGACCTAGCGTCTTCGAGGGAGACATCCGATTTCAGGATGGGCGCGCTCGATGACGCAGCGGCCCGGTCGATGTCTGTCAGAAGGTTGCTAAACCCGCACGCTGCCAGATGGCGCGTGAGGGTGGCTGTGTCAAGGTGTTCGGCGTCTAATCGCAGCCGGATGATTTCTTTGACCAAATCCCGCAACGCTTCTTCGCCAAACCCGTTGGCGGTCAGGTTGTCCTCCAGATGATCCTCCAGAACGGCAGGATCGGAGATAGCATACTGGGTCAGGGCGGCCGCAACCAGATCAAGGGATGTCGACAATCGCCGCGCTGCGCTGCGCCCCAGCGCTGTCGGTGCTGGATCGATCCAAGCCTTACCACGCCCGCCTGAACCAAACCCGCCCCGCCCCCGCCAGTCGGGCCGATCTTGCTGCGTGGGTTTGGGGTTCGAGGCATCGAACCGTCGCAGAAGGTCCTCGCGGTAGGCCTGCTGCAGGTCCTTATCGGCAATTAGGTTGGCCGCCTGCCGCAGGCGGGCCTTAAATCCCGCTCGACGTTCGGGCGTGTCGAGCGGTTCATGATCATGCTCGCGCGTGAACAGGGCCTGCACAAAGGGCGTTGTTTCGGCCAGCTGAGCGCGCAAAGCCCCAGACCCTTGTTCGCGCAGAACCTCATCGGGGTCCTTGCCACCACTCACCAGGGCAAACTGGAAACTCTTGCCAGGTTTCAGCAGCGGCAATGCCCGGTCGATAGAGCGGGCGGCAGCGGCAATCCCAGCCCGGTCGCCGTCGAAACAAAGAGTTGGCTCGGGATGGTGGCGCCACAGCACCTCCATCTGTTCTTCGGTCAAGGCGGTACCCATCGCTGCCACAGCCGCAAGGCCGGCGCGCTGGCAGGCGATCACGTCCATATAGCCTTCGACAACCACCAAAGACGGTGTCTCACTGGACGGCGCAGCCGCAATGATCTTTCGCGATTCTGCTAGACCATAGAGCATATTGCCCTTGTGAAAGAGGCCCGTCTCAGGTCCGTTCAGGTATTTCGCGCGGGCCTTGGGGTCCATGGCACGACCACCGAACGACACCACCCTGCCCCGCGCGTCGCTGATCGGAAACATGATCCTATCGCGAAACCGGTCGTAGGGTGCGCCGCCATCTTCGGGCGCGATCAATAGACCCGACTCGATCAACTCATGAGGTCGCGCGCCCTTGGCAATGAGGTAGTCTTTCAAAGCGGTGCGGCCGCTAGGCGAAAAGCCCAACCGGAACCTGGCCCACTCACTTTCCGGAAGGCCCCGCCCCTCCAAATAGGCGCGCGCCTCGCGGCCCACTGGCCGGCGAAGCTCCGCCTCAAACCAGATGGCGGCTGTCTCGAGCCATTCCGATAGACCCTGACGTACCTTCTCCTGCTCAGCTGCTCGTGGGTCGATTTCCGGCAGTGCCATACCCGCTTCGCCGGCGAGCTTCTCCACGGCCTCGGAAAACGACAGCCGTTCGGTCTCCTGCAGAAAGCTGATTAGATCGCCGCTCTTATTGGCCGAAAAGTCGAAAAACTGGCCCTTGTCATCATTGACGTAAAAGGAAGGCGTCTTCTCCTTGGTAAAGGGTGACAACCCAACATATTCCCGCCCACGCTTGGTCAGCTTCACCGTCCGCCCGATCACGTCGGACGGGCGGAGGCGGGATTTCAATTCATCAATGAAGCGATCATCAAAGCGCACTTGGCAATGTTAGGCTCCTGCCCGGTCATGACAATGCGTCACGGCACCAGATGTCCAAGCTTGTCAGGGTTGCGCACAAGATAAATGCCGCTGAGCTTGCCGTCCGGCCCAGGCTCAAAGGCTAGGGTCATCAGACCATCGTCAGGCTCTAGGATCACGCCCAGATAGCCGTTGATCCGCACCGCACGGAAATTCATCCCCCAAGCTTGACCGCTCCGCCACGCCAAACCCTGCAGCAGCCGCACAATATCTTGCACTCCGGTCATCACCCGCAGCGCGGCCGGTCGTTTCCCACCCCCGTCGGTGATCAAGACGGCATCCTTGGCCAAAACCTTTGACAGACCGGCCATGTCGCCTTGGAAGACCGCCGCCATGAAAGCGGTCGCCAACTTTGTCGCTTCTTCCTGGCTGACACGAAAGCGTGGCTTGGCGGCCTGGAGGTGTGCGCGGGCTCGACTGGCCAACTGCCTTACACTGACCTCACTACGCTCCAGGGTTTCGGCGACCTGCGCGTAGTCGGCGTCGAACACATCGTGCAGCAGAAACACCGCCCGTTCCAAAGGCGACAGACGTTCCAGAGCCAACAGAAAGGCCACAGAAACATCCTCGGCTCGCTCTAACGGATCGACAGTGAGTTCCTCAATCAAGGGCTCTGGCAACCAAGGTCCGCGATAAACCTCACGCCGCGCCTTGGCCGAGCGCATGCGGTCCAGGCAGAGCCGACTGGTTACCCGAACCAACCAAGCCGCAGGATTTAGAACCTCCTCAGTCGCGCGGTCCCACCTCAGCCACGCATCTTGGACGACATCCTGTGCCTCGCTGACCGAGCCCAACATGCGATAGGCCAGCCGCGTCAAACGTGGCCGCTCGGCTTCAAAGGCGGCGACGTCGCTAGCCAAGTCAGGCAGCCAGAGCGATATGGGCCACCGGCGTCGGCTCTCCGGCCACAGTCACTCGTGAACAAGCCTTGCCGTAGCCCATGGCGTATTTCAGGGTCGGGTACATGCGAGAGGTGGTGATCGCCAAACTCACAGCCAGCAGCCCCTTCTCACCCCAACGCGCAACGATCTCATCGCGCAGGGGATCGGCAGCCTCAATGTCCCGCGCCATCGACGCGTGAGCAAATCGCCAGCCTAGCGCCGCGACGTCTCCCATGGCTGCCAAGTCCCCCGCCAGGATCCCCTTCAGTATCATCGGATCAACCCCACCTGCCGTAGCGATATCCACGCCGATCTGAGTGCACGGCCCGCAATCTTCAACCAGGGTCGCGGCAATTCCCGCAGCTGCGAGTAGCTCGCCCGGAGCTGCCTTTCGGTCCATCAATTGGCTTACCAGTCCAAACTTCAGGAAGCTGACGGGGCTGACCCGTAGCATCTGGCGTATATAACTAGCGTCATAGCTAAATTGGCGTTCCATCTTGTCGATCTGTCGGCTGAGGAAGGCGCGAAACATGATCACTCTCCTTGAGCAGGGCGGTTTGCCAGGGCGAGCCAGATGGTAAGGATGGCTGGCAGGTAGACCCCGGAAAAATCTCGGAGGGTGTCGGCTAAGAAACTTCGACCACAACTGGCGTCGAATACATGAATGCCTGCATGCAGGGTCAGGAACGCCGCTGCGCCGACGAGGGCGGGCCACCCCTGGATTGGTCGCCAAATCCACCATCCCAGACCGGCCCCAGTGACCAGATAGGCCATGCCGATATCCCGCACGAAATGCGGATTGAAGGCACCTGTAGCGATCACGCCTGGTACAGCATTGTACCACCAGAACGACCCGAACAGCATGAGCAAGCCGTTCGCGCCCAACACTGATGCCAATCCGATTGCCACTAAGCGCGACATGACATTCTCCGATCTTCGCCCCAAGGACGGAGCGGGCCACCGGATTGTGACACCAACTCAGCTGATTTTTGCAAGCCAGGCCGGAAATTCCGCAATTGAGCTCAGTTCAGCAAATCGCAGGTGTCCCGTTGGTGCCTCGGCCATCTCGTGCGCCCAAGTCAGTGGATAGGGCACGTGGGCCGCCCAGCATCCCGCCTCCAGCGCCGGTAAAATGTCAGACCGCAGGGAGTTGCCGCACATCGCTCCCTGCCCAGCACCCGTGCCGTGCCGCGCAAAGACCCGTGCATAGGTAGAGGCGTCCTTCTCGCTGACGATTTCGACAGCCGCAAACAAGTCGCCGAGCCCGGACGCCGCCAGCTTTTGTTCCTGATGCAGCAAGTCGCCCTTGGTGATCAGCACGAGGCGATAGCGCTCCGAAAGCTGCGCCAAAGCGAAATCTACCCCGGGGAGCGGTTCCACCGGTTCGGCCAGCATCTCCCGGCCAGCGGCCAGGATTTCCCGGATCACGGTGCCCGGAACCTGACCATCGGTCAGCTCCATCGCCGTCTCGATCATTGAGAGGGTGAAACCCTTCACGCCGTAGCCATAGAGCGCCAAGTTGCGTCGCTCGACCACTGCAAGGCGGGTATCGATCTGCTCACGCTCGGCCGCGCCGGTCAGCAAGTCGCAGAACCGCTCATGGGTCAGCCGAAATATCGTCTCATTGTGCCAAAGGGTGTCGTCGGCGTCTAAGCCGACCGTCGTAATGCTCATGGATGCGGTTTTAGCACACGCTCAGTCGAAGCCGGAAATTTCGCCAACATGGCGACCGGTCTGATCGGCCGCGGCGCGAAATTTCCGCCGCAGTTTGGGCAGGTTCCTCCAAGGTTTCGATAGGCACAATCATCACAGAATGTGCATTCGAAGGTGCAGATCATGGCTTCCTGACTGCCCGGCGGCAAATCCTTATCGCAGCGTTCGCAATTTGGTCGCAGGGCCAGCATGGTTCTCACCTCGTTTTCCGCCAACTACTCTCCGAACCCCTCACCGGGCGTTACGGGTGACAATCGTAGGAGCCTTGAGTCTTCGACCCCCGCTGACCGATGTGCCACCAGCAAGCGATATTGCGGGTCCCGCACCATCTCCAGGAAGGCCCCAGAGCTTGGATACTCCGCGATAAAGGCCAGGTCCCAGGCCTCAGCCTGCGGGCCTGTTACCATAACCTCAGGCTTGCCGGCCCAAATCTGGCGACCACCGACGCGTGCAAATATAGCCGCGGTGGTTCGGCCATATGCCCGATAGGCATCCAACCCGGTCAAGCCCTTGCCGTGATCGGGGTGATCGGCCGCATAGTCTGCCACTGGCTTGACCTTGACCAAATTCAGCATCTGGATCGGCGTGTCGCACGGCAAGGATTTGAAGATTTCCCACGCTTGCCGGTCAGGATCGATATAGCTCATCTCTGGTTCCCTCGCCGCGCATTGACCCGGCGTGCGCGAGTCAGTACCAACGCGGCCGTTTGCGCAGGCAGACACTGCCCCCACCCTTGGAGACACCAGATTATGAGCGAGCTTTTGCCTGGCGTCACCGGGGTTTTGGTTTTGGCCGACGGAACTGTGCTTCAGGGGATCGGCGTCGGGGCCGTTGGGTCGGCCGTTGGTGAGGTGTGCTTCAACACCGCCATGACCGGCTATCAGGAAATCCTGACTGATCCTTCCTATATGGCCCAGATCATCGCCTTCACCTTTCCCCATGTCGGCAATGTTGGGACCAACACTGAAGATATCGAGCAGATGTCAGGCGGATCGGAAACCTCCGCCCGCGGCGTCATCTTTCGGGACGCGCCGACGGTTTCGGCCAATTGGCGCTCAGACTCCGACCTCACCGGTTGGATGACCCGACGCGGCGTCGTCGGCCTAGCTGGCGTCGACACCCGGGCTCTTACCCGCGTGATCCGTGAAAAAGGTATGCCCCATGCGGTCATCGCCCATAATCCAGAGGGACACTTCGATATCCCGGCTCTGGCGCGTCAAGCTGCCGAATGGAGCGGATTGGAAGGTCTAGATCTCGCCAAGGACGCCAGCTGTCTGCAAGCCTTCACCTATGAAGAAGGTCTCTATGATTGGCCAGATGGCTATCCACTCGCCAGCCCGACCAAGTTCGAGGTGGTGGTCATGGATTTTGGGGTCAAGCGTAACATTCTGCGGGCGCTAACCTCCATCGGAGCCCATGTGACCGTAGTTCCGGCCTCGACCTCCGCCGAGGACATTCTGGCACGAAAGCCGAATGGCGTACTGCTGTCCAACGGCCCAGGCGACCCGGCGGCCACCGGCATCTATGCGGTGCCGGAGATCAAGAAACTGGTGGAAAGCGGTACACCTGTGTTCGGCATCTGCCTCGGACACCAGTTGATGGCCTTGGCGCTCGGGGCCAAGACGGTGAAGATGGACCAAGGCCATCACGGGGCCAACCACCCGGTCAAAGACCTGACCACAGGTAAGGTTGAGATCGTCTCTATGAACCACGGCTTTGCCGTTGATCGGGAAAGCCTGCCAAGCAGCGTGGAAGAGACTCACGTGTCGCTGTTTGACGGCACGAATGCTGGGCTGATCCTGAAAGGTTCCCCGGTCTTTAGCGTCCAGTATCACCCTGAGGCGTCGCCCGGGCCAACGGATTCGCTTTATTTGTTCGAACGGTTTGCGGGCCTGATGAGCGCGAAACGCTAGAGCCCGTTCCCTTCAGACGAAACCGTCTGAAGGTAAGCGATAGTTGGGGGTCGGTGCGCACCAACCCCCTTAGGTCGCTTAAGGCAGCAAGACCGTATCCACGACATGGATCACGCCGTTCGACTGCATAACATTGGCAATGGTGACTTTGGACATGCCGCCTTTGGCGTCAGTCAGGATGACGGCGCCGTTCTTGGTGGTGATGCTCAAGCTCTCGCCAGACGCGGTTTTCAGCATGGCCTTGCCACCGCCCGCCTTCACGGCGGCCATCAAATTCGCCGCGGTCATGCGGCCCGGCACAACGTGATAGGTCAGGATCTTGGTCAGAGTGGCTTTGTTGTCGGGCTTGACCAAGGTGTCGACGGTGCCCGCCGGCAGCTTACCAAACGCGGCATTGGTCGGGGCAAAGACCGTGAATGGGCCTGGACCGGACAGGGTTTCGACCAGACCCGCGGCCTTAACAGCGGCGACCAGCGTCGTGTGATCCTTGGAATTTACCGCATTCTGAATGATGTTTTTGGACGGATACATCGCTGCCCCGCCAACCGTCACAGTCTTTTCAGACATAGCGCCAGCCATTGCAACATTCGAACCTGCAATCGCAATCGTTACGCCGACAGCGAGCGCTACTATACTCTTTGTAGACATCTTAGATCTCCTCGTATTCTTAACCCGCCTCGTTGGCGTTGTTGGAATTACGCGGGGATGCAGAAACCAGATGCGCAGTGCGAAAATTATATTTTGAGGAGCTTGCCAACAGCAACGACTGGTCCGGTAGGGCCGTCTTTTTGGGAACCACCAGGGGCCTCGACCGATATAGCCAAAGCCGCCTTCTCATCGGCCATGTCGGCCATGGAGTCGGAGACTGCAATCGCTACCGAGGCACCGACGGGGACAAACCCCAGGGCGCGCGGCCTGCCGTCAGCCGGGATTAGCCACAGTTCATGCACGTGGCCCGGATCTGTTCCGGCCGGGACCAGGGAGGAAATCATCACGGCCTTACGATCAGGGTCATAGGCCGCGACAAACAGATGCTGGCCCTTGTCGGTGTCTAGTCGAGCATTCAAGATCGCTGTTGGCGCGCGCTGGGGCGAAAGAACCACGGCGGGCTTCTGAACCGCCAACACCGCGACCACCGCCAGGCTGGCTGCCGCTAATCCAAGTGACCCAAATGTTGCACGACGCCAGAACTGAACTCGGCCCCCTGCGTTGTCATTCACGGGTAGTCCCTGCTCGATCCGCTGCCAGAGGGCGTCGGGCACCGGTACCGCTGCAACCGATCCCAGCATCGGCGCTAATCGCGCACGCCAATCCTCAACAAGCGCCGCAAAGACTGGCTCGCGAGCCATGCGCAGTTCAGCACCGGCCCTTTCAGGCGCACTCAAGACACCCAAAGCATGTTCGGCCGCCAAGGCCTCGATCTCCGACAGCGTGCGGTCTTCGCTCATCGCTCTAAGCACCCTTTGAGCTTAAGCAGGCCACGCCGGACCCAGCTCTTGACGGTGCCAAGCGGCGTATCCATTCGATGCGCCAAGGCCTCATAAGTAACGCCCTCAAAGAAGGCCGTGCGAATTACCTTTTCCGTGCGGTCGTCCAATTCTGACAAACACTTACCCAGGGCCTCGCCGGACTGGGCTGCTTCCAACAGGACATCAGCGCCGGTCGAGCCATCCTCGATCTCCATGTCATCGATCTGATCGGCATAGGCCAGCGGACCACGTGCCCGCAGCCGGTCGATGGCCCGGTTGCGCGCGATGGTCGATATCCACGTCATGACGCTCGCTCGGCCCGCTTCAAAGCGGTCGGCACGTCGCCAAATCGTTAGATAGACTTCCTGCAACACGTCTTCGCTCTCATCTCTGTTGGACAAGATACGTAGGCAAACGCCAAAAAGCTTCGATGACGTCGCCTGATAGAGCAAGCGCAGGGCACCACGATCGCCGCTGGCAATACGCGACAACAGTTCGGCGAGTGGATCGTTGAGGGCTGTCACAGACAAGGGGCGTTTCGCATACCAAGACGTGGAATGAGCCTGCCGAGTTCCGGGCCGGACGGCAAGTGCGAGATCAAAAACAGGTACGAAAATCGCCTGAGATCAGCCCTGTCTCAACACCAGATCATCCCTTGCAATCGTGATCTTGCGTTTTTGCTCGCTTTCATACATTGTGGGGGGGTCAATCTCGTAGGTTCGGCTGAATTTCGACGCTTCTTCTGACGCACCGGACCTGCTCCCGACTCCCTCCGAAACTTGATCCCTGGCGACCGAACTTGGGCGTTGGGGAATATCTATCTAAGGACGATTATTCTATGTCTAGCGGCACCGTGAAATGGTTCAACGGCACCAAGGGCTTCGGCTTTATTCAACCAGACGAGGGCGGCGCTGACGTCTTCGTTCATATCTCAGCTGTGGAACGTGCTGGGCTTCGTTCATTGGACGAAGGTCAAAAGGTCTCCTACGAGCTCGAGCGCGACAAGCGCAGCGGCAAAATGTCCGCGGGTAACCTGCAAGTTTAGTTTCAGCCAAAGGGGCACTGTCCCGAAAGCTCATGAACTGCGATGGGTCGGCGGCAACGTCGGCCCATTTTCTTTTGGGGCTCTGCGCTTGCGTCAAGTCGACTCCCTCTCTAAACGAGCCGCTTAACCTACAGATCAATCGGGCACGGCGCGCGTCACCGCGGCGCCGCCCTTATGCGCGGACAAATTTATGCCCAAACGGACCGACATTTCTTCGATCCTGATCATCGGCGCTGGCCCTATCGTGATCGGCCAAGCCTGCGAATTCGACTATTCGGGCGTTCAAGCCTGTAAGGCGCTGCGGGCCGAGGGCTACCGGATCATCTTGGTCAATTCCAACCCAGCCACAATCATGACCGACCCGGACGTGGCCGACGCCACCTATATTGAGCCGATCACCCCGGAGATGGTCGAGAAGATCATCGCTAAGGAACGCCCCGACGCTCTGCTCCCGACTATGGGCGGTCAGACTGCGCTGAATACGGCCCTGGCCTTAGAGGCCTCCGGCGCGCTCGCCAAATACGGCGTTGAGATGATCGGGGCTAAGGCTGAAGTCATCGACAAGGCTGAGGATCGTCAGAAATTCCGCAATGCCATGGATAAGCTCGGTCTCGAGAGTCCGAAATCCAAAGCCGCACACAATATGGATGAGGCACTGGAGGGTCTGGAATTTGTGGGCCTCCCGGCCATTGTTCTCCCGTCCTTCACGCTCGCCGGAACCGTCGGCGGCATCGCCTATAACCTTGAAGAATTCCGCGAGATTGTCGCCCACGGCCTGGACATCTCCCCCACCACCGAAGTGCTGATCGAGGAAAGCGTGCTCGGCTGGAAAGAGTTCGAGATGGAGGTGGTCCGCGACAAGGCGGACAACTGCATCATCGTCTGCTCGATCGAGAACATCGACCCGATGGGCGTCCATACCGGCGACAGCATCACGGTCGCACCAGCCCTGACGCTCACCGATAAAGAGTACCAGCGGATGCGCTCAGCCTCCATCGCCGTTCTGCGCGAGATCGGCGTCGAAACCGGTGGCTCCAACGTGCAGTTCGCCGTTAACCCCGCCGATGGCCGCATGGTGGTGATCGAGATGAACCCGCGGGTCTCGCGCTCGTCAGCCCTGGCCTCCAAGGCCACTGGCTTTCCCATTGCCAAGGTCGCTGCGCGCCTAGCTGTCGGCTACACCCTCGATGAGCTGATGAACGACATTACCGGAGCCACTCCGGCCTCGTTTGAACCCAGCATCGACTATGTGGTCACCAAGATCCCGCGCTTTGCGTTCGAAAAGTATCCGGGTTCTGAGCCCTATCTCACCACCTCAATGAAGTCTGTTGGCGAGGTCATGGCCATTGGCCGGACCTTTAAGGAGAGCTTGCAAAAGGCTTTGCGCGGCCTGGAAACCGGCCTCACCGGCCTCGACGATATCGAGATTGTGGGTTCGGCAGACCCAGAGACCGGCCACGCCGCGGTGGTGCGCGCTCTGGGAAACCCGACGCCTGACCGTCTGCGGGTGATCGCCCAAGCCTTCCGTCATGGCCTGAGCGTCGAAGACGTCAATGCCGCCTGTTCCTATGAGCCCTGGTTCCTGCGTCAGATCCAGGAACTGGTCCGTGAGGAAGGCTTGATCCGCGCGGGTGGCTTGCCGACCAGCGCCCAGGCCATGCGCAGCCTCAAGGCCCAGGGTTTCTCCGACGCTCGCCTGGCTATCCTCACCCACCGCACTGAGACTGATGTCCGCGCCGCCCGCCGCGCGCTGGGGGTCCGCCCGGTCTATAAGCGGATCGACACCTGCGCCGGGGAGTTTCGCGCTGAAACGCCCTACATGTATTCCACCTATGAAACCGGGGCCTTAGGTCAGGAACCTGATTGCGAGAGCGAGCCGACTGGCGCCCGCAAGGCCGTCATCCTTGGCGGCGGACCCAACCGGATCGGTCAGGGAATCGAGTTCGATTATTGCTGCTGTCATGCCGCCTTCGCCCTGGCCGACCTCGGCATTGAGTCGATCATGGTCAACTGCAACCCGGAGACCGTGTCTACCGACTACGATACCTCCGACCGACTCTATTTCGAGCCGCTGACCGCCGAGGACGTGCTGGAACTGATCGCTGTTGAACAGCGCAATGGCACCTTGCTCGGCGTGATCGTACAGTTTGGCGGGCAGACGCCGCTCAAGTTGGCCCAGGCTCTGGAAGACGCCGGTATCCCAATCCTGGGCACCAGCCCAGATGCTATTGACCTAGCCGAAGATCGTGAGCGTTTTCAGCAGCTTCTGCACAAGCTTCAAATCGCCCAACCCATCAATGCCATCGCCCGCAGCCGCGACGAGGCCTTCGCCGGGGCGCACAAGGTCGGCTACCCCATCGTCATTCGACCCTCCTATGTGCTTGGCGGGCGAGCCATGGAAATCATTCGCGATGACGAGCAGCTGGAGCGCTACGTCAACACCGCTGTTCAGGTATCCGGCGACAGTCCGGTGCTGATTGATCAGTACCTTTCCCGCGCCACTGAGGTGGATGTCGACGCGCTTTGCGATGGCACTTCTGTGTATGTTGCAGGTGTGTTGGAGCACATTGAGGAGGCGGGCGTTCACTCCGGTGACAGCGCCTGTTCCATGCCCCCCTTCTCGTTGAAACCCGAGACTATCGCTGAGCTGAAACGTCAGACCGAGGCTATGGCGTTCGCGCTGAATGTGCGCGGTCTGATGAATGTGCAGTTTGCCATCGAGGAGCCGCACAGCGACGCGCCGCGCATCTTCGTCCTCGAGGTCAATCCTCGCGCCAGCCGCACCGTGCCCTTCGTGGCCAAGACCATCGGCCAGCCCGTCGCCGCTATCGCCGCCAAGGTGATGGCTGGAGAGAGCCTCGCCAGCTTCGGCCTAGTCGACAAGCCCTATGACCACGTGGCGGTGAAGGAAGCAGTGTTTCCCTTCGCCCGTTTCGCCGGGGTCGACACGGTCTTGGGTCCGGAGATGCGCTCGACCGGTGAAGTCATGGGTCTGGACTGGATCCGGCCAGGAGAGACCTCAGCCCCGGCCTTCGCGCGCGCCTTCGCCAAGGCCCAACTGGGCGGCGGCACCATCTTGCCCGCTGCGGGTTGCGTGTTTGTCTCGGTGAAGGACACCGATAAGACTTGGATTTTGGAGCCGGTGCGACTGTTGCTCGGCCAAGGCTTCAAGGTGTTGGCGACTAGCGGCACCGCCGAATTCCTCACAGGCGAAGGCCTTGCCGTCGAGCCGATTAAGAAGGTGCTGGAAGGCCGACCGCACATTGTCGATGCCATGAAGAACGGCGACGTCCAGCTGGTATTCAACACCACTGAGGGCAAGCAATCCCTGGCCGATAGCTACGAAATCCGCCGCTCGGCTCTCATGATGAAAATCCCCTATTTCACCACCTCGGCAGGGGCCTTGGCTGCGTCCCAGGCCATTGTCGCCATGGCACAGGGTCCGCTGGATGTCCGGCCGCTGCAAAGCTACGGCTGACCCCTGGGCAAGCCTGCTCGGGTGAGATAGCTATCGTTCCAACTTATCAATGATAACGAGGAAACGTCATGGCAGGTCGGGTTCAAGGACGGGTGGCGCTGGTCACGGGCGGGTCGAGCGGCATCGGCCGAGCTTGTGCTGAGCGGTTGGCGCAAGAGGGCGCGATTGTCGTCATCACCGACCTCCAGGACGCCAAGGGTGGCGAGGTTGTATCCGGCATCATGGCCGCCGGTGGCCAAGCCGAATATCTCCATCACGATGTGACCAAGGAACAGGCCTGGATCGACGTGATCGCTGCGGTCAAAACCAAGCACGGTCGGCTCGACATCCTGGTCAATAATGCCGGGATCGGCATTTCCGGCTCAGTGCTCGACATGACATTGGCTGACTTTCAGCGTCAGACAGCGATCAATGTCGACGGCGTGTTCCTCGGCACCAAGCACTCCATCCCGCTCATGAGAACGAGCGGTGACGGCGGCTCAATCATCAATATATCGTCGGTCGCGGGCCTGAAGGGCTCAGCGATCCTGGCCGGTTATTGCGCCACTAAGGGGGCCGTGCGCCTGTTCACCAAGTCGGTGGCCATGGAATGCGCCAATGCCAAGGACAAGATCCGCTGCAACTCCGTCCACCCCGGCATCATCGAAACCCCGATCTGGGACGACATCATCGGCACGGGTGACGACGGCGACAATGCCCGTCCGCCGCGCGGCGCAACCCTGGATGCCATGACCGTCGATTCTGTTCCCCTCGGCGTGAAAGGAATACCTCTCGACATCGCCAACGGCGTGCTTTGGTTAGCGTCAGATGAGAGCCGCTATTGCACGGGGTCTGAGCTGGTTATCGACGGTGGCTTGACGGTGAAGTGAGCGGGTGAGACTCGCTCACCGACCGACAGTGGCTGCGGAAGGGCCGATACGCTTCGCCTCAGCGCGAAAATCATAGGGCACTTCATCGGCGCAGTCGGGCCAGCGATCAGTTTCGAGCCAATAGTCGACCAGTCCAATCCGTGCGCAGAAATCCACGAAGCGGATGTCTTGTCTCATCTTGGCTCCAACATCTGTGAACATCGCACCGGGTGCCCAGCGGGCCGCGGGCACTGGGCCTTGCGGGTCAAACATGTGGTCAAAGGAGGCTTTGGCGACGGCCCCATAGGTTTCCTCCATCAATCCCAAACTTGCCGCGACAACTAGAAATCCGAACCCAACGGAGCCGGTCGCTGCCAATTCCCTCTCGACCATGCCAGCCACCACCAGCGCACCAGGGGCGTCTGGATTGCGACGCATCCTACCCAAGGCCACAACGTCACGGATCATCCCCGTCTGTAAACTCGAGGCGGGGAGTCGGCTGACCAACTCTTCGAACCGCACCCAATTCCCGACGGCGGACTCTACATGTAGAAAGGCCCCCCAATTTACCTCGGCAGCCGAGTGTTTGGCCAGAAACCCATCGATGAGCTGGCGGCCCTCAGCGCCCCGCCCACAGGCGATCATGATGCTGCCGCAATGGAGGACCGCGAATTCGTTCTGAGGATCGAGGATGATCACCTTCTCATAGATCCGTAGACTGTCCTTCACGCGACCAATAGTTTCTTCAAATATCCCCAAGGTGAAGAGCGACTGAGCGTCTCCAGGATCGGCTGCCACCGCGCGCTTCAACAGGGTCGCCTTATCGGCATAGCGACCATAGGGCTGCAAGTAGCTGAGAGCCGCATAGGGCAAGCCGGTATTAGCATCCAATCCCAGCGCGGTTTCTGCCGCGCGGGTGATCTCCGAGCGCACCCTTTCACTGTCCTCGGACGATCGGGGGAACAGCCGCAGATCGACTACCTTGGCATAGGCTAGAAAGGCCCAGGCTTGTGAAAAGCTAGGGGCCAGTGCGACTACCCGTTCCAGCTGGACAATGGCAGCCAAACGGGCCTCGCGATCGCTGTCCCAATCGCCCTTTAGACGCGCCTTGAGGTAAAGGTCGTAGGCCTCCGGATCGATCCGATCTGGAGTGGGCGTAGGGGCAAAGGTCGTGCGTAGGGCCGTGGCCACCGCCTCAGCAATCTCGTCCTGCAGGGCAAAGACATCCGAGAGGTCGCGGTCGAACCGCTGCGTCCAAAGGGTCGTCTGACTAAAGCACTCAACCAAATGGGCTGTAATGCGCACCCGATCCCCGCTACGGCGAACTGAACCGTCCAACAGGTGGGTGGCCTTGAGCTCAGCGGCCACATTTGCTGCGGCCTTGTCCGCGCCACGAAACTGAAAACTAGAGCTACGACCGATCACCTTCAGCGGCGTGGCGCGCGATACGGTCTGCAGAATTTCCTCTGACACCCCGTCGGAGAAATAAAGCATGTCTGGGTCGCCCGAGAGATTGTCAAAGGGCAGGACAGCCAAGAGGCGGTCCACTGGCTCAGATCGGCGGCGACAGGTTCTTCGCCTCCATACCCATCAGATCGGCGATGCTGCCGACCACCTTGCGCCACCCCGCCGCGCCGGTGTCCCCGTTCCATCCCACCAGCTGAGCGCACTGAATCTGATCGAAGGGCAGCGGCAATCGCCCACCATCGAGAGTGAGTTGCACCAGCTTACTATCTTCGCGCGCCCTGTTGGCCTCCGCCCGCACCCACTGAGATTTCACGGCGTCAGCAGACCACAGGACCACCACAATTTTCGAGGCCGCCAGTCGCTCTTCGATCACTTCGCCATAGTCGCGATGAGCAGGCAGCTCATCGTCGCGCCAGACGCTATAGCCGAGAGCCCGCAGGGCCTCGGCGACCTGGTGGGCCTGTCTCTCGGTCGAGCGGGCATAAGAGATGAAGATGTCTGTCATGGTCGCGTAAGGAACTTTACAGACGAGTGGGACTTCGGAGCAAGGCCGAGCTCAGGCACGGTTACAGGCTGTGGCCTTCGTCTTGGATGACTCGATGGCGCGGAAGAGAAGTGTCAGAGAGCGCCTAGGAAATGCGCCCCCTCTGGGGGAGCTGTCAGCGAAGCTGACTGAGGGGGTTGAAGGGCGCAAGCTTATGGGTTGCAACCCCCTCCGACGCTTCGCGCCACCTCCCCCAAATCGCGCTGCGCGCTGGTGGAGGATTTTCAGGCCGCGGGCGTCAGGTCCATCCCCGACACACCCAAGAACGCCTTGTAGTAGTCCCCATTGTCCGCGATCCCGCCCAGGTCGATCCATTGCTGGTCAGTCATGCTGGCGCGCAAGCCTAGGAACGGCAGGGCATCGGGGCCGGTGGGATTGCGGAATTCGGTAAGCCTGCCTTCCACCAGATCCTTGATCGTTTCAGAAACCACGGCGGGAGCCGGTCCCGTCGCGGGCACGGCACCATAGAACGCAGTCATTCGCGCGCCGTGCGGGTAGACGCTGTTCGCCTTGGGCTTGGGCAGATTGGCCAGGGTCATGGGCGTTGCGATAATGCCCGGTTCCACAATCGCCACGCGGACGCCAAAGGCCAAGGCTTCCTGCGCCAGGGCCTCCGTGAACCCCTCCAGCGCAAACTTCGAAGCGACATAGGCCGACTGGCCGAAGATCGCGATCTTCCCGGCGATGGAGGTGATGTTGATGATCAGACCCGACCGGCGAACCCGCATCGACGGCAACACGGCCTTGCAGCACCGCACGACGCCTAGAAAGTTGGTGTTCATGACCGCCGCGAACTGCGCGACGCTCTCGTCCTCAATGGCGTCCATGCTGAGAATGCCGGCATTGTTGATCAGCACGTCCAGACTGGCCACATCCACAGCCATTGACGCGAACAGCGCCGCCACCGAGCCGTCATCATCTACGTCGAGCGCCGCCACGGTCAGGGTGAGCTTCTCGCGCCCGGCAACATCGGCCAGATCACAGGCCTTGGGATTGCGCATGGTCGCCACCACCTCGTGGCCCGCCCGTGCCAGGGTCAATGCAGTGTCATAGCCTATGCCTTTGCTGGCACCGGTTATCAGAATCCTCGCCATCTCAATCTCCCTCTGACTGGCTCGCGACCACACTGTCACGCCTTTCGCATTACGGCGAATTATCTTGGCCCCGTGCCTCGCTCACGCCACAACCGGTGGCGATAGAGTCGCTTTAGACATCGGGAGAAGACAACGTGGTTGGCGGTCGAGCGGCCTTCACCAACAACGGCCCAACCCGCGAATTTCCCCCGCGGCCGCCCATCAAGCGCGATCCGCAGGTGAC
>JANPNB010000079.1:0-5546 GCA_031427275.1 Alphaproteobacteria bacterium
AGCCGGCGACGACGCCGGGCGACTTCTTCCTCCATGACGTCATCGTCGTCATCTGAGCCGGAATCTTCGTCCTCATCGTCATCGGAAGCTGGAGCCTTGGCGCGGGGCTCATGGTGATCGTCTTCTTCTTCAGCCTCTTCACGCATCAGCGCTTCGCGGTCGGCCACCGGGATCTGATAATAATCAGGGTGAATTTCATTGAAGGCTAGGAAGCCATGGCGATTGCCACCGTACTCAATAAAAGCCGCCTGAAGTGACGGTTCTACGCGCGTCACCTTGGCGAGATATATATTGCCTCTGAGTTGTTTGCGGTTCTGGCTTTCGAAATCAAATTCTTCAATTCGACTTCCGTCGATCACCACCACACGCGTTTCTTCGGCGTGAGCGGCGTCGATAAGCATCTTCTTTGTCATTAAACGAATCTCCAAGGCGCGCCGCGAGGTCTAGGCTCGAGCGCCGCCGGGTTGTCAGGAGGGCGCGCACGCGACAGCCGGTCGTGTCATGCCCAATCAGGGCAGGGACACGAGCGGTGGAAGGCCAAATAGAGGCGTGAGCGGCGCTGCCCATTGTTGTTTCCCAGGCGCATCTCATAAGTGAGACGCGTATCTGATATTACGTCGCGGCCGAGGATTCGGTCAGAGCCGACGCGGGCTCTTGTCGCGGACAACGCCTTGGGCAAGCCAGGGGCGGTCCAGCGCGCGCAACATTGCATCACTCAGTACAAAAAGGAAAGGTGCCGCTTAATCCGTAGGCTTAACAATTTGGCTACCGGGTTAGGGTGTAAGGTCACGATCTGATAAGCGAACCAAAGTATCTGGTAGGTTTAGAGTTTTGACCAGCACACGCACCGCTCGCGCCCCATGGTGGGCCATTTTCTGCGCCGCCTTCGGCTTGGCAGGCTTTGTCGTGTCAAGCGCGATGGCTGGTACCAATGTTCTCAATGTCCGACTTGGTGGCGACCAGTTGGAAACCCGCCTGGTTATCGATCTGGGAAATGCAGTCAGCGGTAAGGTCGTTTCCGACGGCCGGGCTGACCGGTTGGTGGTGGTCAATCTTCCGGGATTGCGGCTCGGCGAGGATATGGCGGGTGCCGGTCTTGGGTTGGTGAAAGCCTGGAGCGTTGAGCAATCTCCGCTCGGCGCGAGCCTGCGTCTGAATTTGACCGCTGATGCGACCATCAAGCGCCGGTTTCTGCTGCCCCCCGCCGACGGTGTTAGCAACTATCGCTACGTAATTGATTTGGCGAGGTCTGGCCCTGCGACGATTCAGGCGGTGGCACCGAAAGCCCAAACGGCAACCCTAATCTCAATGCCGCAGCCTGGCCTGCGCCCAATTTCCTTCAAGAAGATCGTCGTCATTGATGCGGGCCATGGTGGAAAAGACCCAGGGGCAAAGGGAAAGCACAAGGTCGAAAAAGATATCACGCTGGCAGCGGCCTTGGCGCTCAAGTCTCGGCTGGAACGCAGCGGCCGCTACCAAGTGGTGATGACCCGCAGCAGCGATGTTTATGTACCGCTCGATACGCGTGTTCAAATCGCCCGCAGAGCTGACGCGGACTTATTCATATCGCTTCATGCTGACTCTGGCCCCGACACAGCCACACGGGGTGCGAGCGTTTACACCCTGGCTGACCATGCCGCCGCGCGATCGGCCAAGCTGGTTACCAAGGACGATTGGTTCATGAAGGCCAGCTATCAGGGGGACCGGGGGGTATCGGGCATTCTCTATGACTTGACCCAGCGAGCGACCAAGAACCGGTCGGCTGGTTTCGCCGAGATGTTGCTGGACCGGGTGGCAGAGCAACAGGTTCTGGTTCGTCGGAGTCATCGTGAGGCTGGCCTTGCAGTGTTGCTGGCCCCTGACGTGCCTGCCGTGTTGCTCGAGATGGGCTTCATCACCAACCGTCAGGATGAGTCGATGCTGGGCGACGCTTCAGGGCGGGCGCGTTTGGTTGGCTCGGTGGCTGATACGATCGATGCGTATTTTGCCCGTGAGATGCGGTTGGCCTCGCGGTAGCATTGTCAGACCCCCGCACAATCTGACTTTCCCTTTTTCGTGACGCGCTCTAGACCGGTGTCTGGCGGGAGGCGGGCGCCCGTGGAGGTTAGTCAGTCTTGAACCCCCCCGAGAGATGGGTCGCAATCGCCGGAATAACGGCGTTGAGCTTGATCGCTGCTGGCGGTCTGGCGATCGCAATCTACGCCGCCTGGTTATTCCATGACATGCCCGATGCGGGCGATCTGGTGGATTATCGCCCACCCACGGCCACCCGCGCCTATGCCTGGGACGGCACTCTGATTGGCGAGTTCAGTCGGGAGCGGCGTATCTTCGTCCCCTATGACAACATCAAGCCGGAACTCGCGCAGGCTTTTCTTGCCGCCGAGGATCACAGCTTTTTCCAGCACGGTGGCGTGGACGTCGCTGGACTAACCCGGGCGATGGTCAAGAACCTGTTCAATGCGGCGCGAGGCAAGCGCCTGGAGGGTGGTTCGACGATCACCCAGCAAGTGGCAAAAAACGTGCTTTTGACCAGCGACGCTACGGTCGGGCGGAAGCTCAAAGAGGCGATCTTGGCGCGGCGCCTGGAGCAAACCCTCAACAAGCAACAGATATTGGAGCTGTATCTCAACGAAATATGGCTGGGATATCGTTCTTTCGGTGTTGGCGCTGCGGCTTATAATTACTTCGGAAAATCGATTTCTGATCTCAGCCTAGCAGAGAGCGCCTATTTGGCCGCGTTGCCGAAGGGGCCGGATAATTATCATCCGATCCGTCGCAAGGCGCAGGCCATTGCACGCCGCAACTGGATCCTTGATCAAATGGCCGAGCTTGGCTGGGTGACCAAGGCCCAAGCCGAGCTTGCCAAGAAGGAAGACCTTAAGGTCCAAGCCGCCCCGAGCCGGGCCAAATACCGCGATGCTGACTTCTTCGTTGAGGAGGTGCGCCGTCGCGCGCTGGTCGATCTGGGGCCGAGATTGAATGAGGGTGGCTACTACATGCGCACCACCCTTGATCCCAGGATGCAGACCGCTGCGCGGGTTGCCTTAATGCACGGCCTGGAAATGTATGATCGACGCCATGGTTGGCGCGGGGCCTTTGCACGGGTCACCTTAGCTCCGGGTTGGGAAGCCATTGCCAAGAAGGTCTCGCCGCCAGCCGAGCGACGTGACTGGCGGGCCGCTGTGGTCAATGAGGTCTCGGGCGGCAATGTCCGGGTCACTGTCGCTGAGACTGGCCAGACTGGCGCATTGGTCGGCGAGGATGTTGCGTGGGCCAAGGCAGGTAAGGGCCTCAATCCAGGAGATTTGATCTTTGTGGAACCGTCCAAGACTGGCGGTTTCCGACTGCGTCAGATTCCGGCGGTGAATGGTGCATTGGTGGCGATGGAACCAAGCTCAGGCCGAGTTCTGGCGATGGTCGGCGGATATTCATTTTCGCTGTCCAGCTTTAACCGCGCCACCCAGGCTATGCGCCAGCCCGGTTCTTCGTTCAAACCGATCGTTTATGCAGCGGCCTTGGAGAATGGCTATACGCCGGCCAGCGTCGTGATGGACTCGGCCATCACCTTGCAAGGACGCGATGGGGAGGACTGGACCCCGGAAAATTACAACAAGAAGTATTATGGTGCGCTGCAGCTTCGCAAAGGTCTGGAGCTCTCTCGCAACGCCATGACGGTTCGGTTGGCGCAGGGGGTCGGGATGCGCAAGATCAGCGATCTTGCCACACGCTTGGGTGTGGTTAAAAACATGGAACCGGTGCTGGCCATGGCGCTTGGGGCAGGCGAGACCACCCCCTTCAAGCTGACAGCGGCCTACGCCAGTTTCGTGAATGGCGGTCGCAAGGTTGAGCCTCACCTGATCGAAGTGGTTCAAGACGGGCAGGGCAAGACGATCATGCGCGCCGACAAGCGTGTTTGCGTGCGCTGCGGAGCCGGCTTCAACGGCGATGAAAGCCCACGAATCGAACCCGGTGGCGACCAAGTTATGGACCCGATCACCGCCTACCAGATCACATCGATGCTGCAGGGCGTCGTTCAACGCGGGACAGCCACAGCGGTCTCTGTGCTAGGTCGTCCGGTTGGCGGTAAGACCGGCACCACCAACAACTATCGCTCAGCCTGGTTCGTTGGCTTCACCCCGCAGATCGTGGCCAGCGTGTTCATCGGTTTTGACGATAATCGCAGCCTAGGCGAGGGCGAAACAGGCACGGTCGCTGCGGTCCCGGTGTTCACAGAGTTTATGCAGGCCGCGACAGTTGGGCTGCCAAAGTCCGACTTCAAAGCGCCGACCAATGCAAAATTTGCAATGATCCGAGGCATTCGAGAGGCATTCCGGCCCGGCACCGAGCCCAAGGTCGTCCAAGCCGTGATGAGCAATTTGCCGAGCGGTCCGATGCCCTATTCCGCCGTTGTGACTCCAGGGCAGGTTGCTGTGCCAGCGCCCCCGCCACCGCCGCCCAAGAAGCAAGACGACATGAACGGATTGTATTAGGCGCCGCGCCGCGCTATTGCCGCGCCTCTGAATTTTTCCGGAGTAGTCCCATGAGAGCGGATGTCGAGGCCTCAAAGGCTGACATCGAGCAGTCGATCGACTTGCTCAGGAGGCGTCTTTGACTGGGAACCGGCGCTTCGAAAACTCGATGAGCTAAATGCCCGGGTCGAAGACCCGACCCTCTGGGACGACCCCACGGCAGCGCAGGCGCTGGCGCGTGAGCGCTCGAAGCTCGCCGCCAGTGTGGAAGCGGTGCGGGGACTAGAGCGCGATTTGGCTGATGCCATCGGCTATGCTGAGATGGCAGATGATGAGGGCGATGAAAGCAGCCTCGACGAGGCCCGGGCCCAACTCAAAAGCCTGAAGGACCGCTCGGCGCGCGCCGAGCTTGAAGCCCTGTTGTCAGGCGAGGCGGATGGCAACGACGCTTTTGTCGAGATCAATTCCGGGGCAGGGGGCACGGAGTCGTGCGATTGGGCGGGCATGCTGCTGCGGATGTATACACGCTGGGCGCAACAGCACGACATGGTCGTCGACTTCTTGGAAGAGACCGGCGGCGAGCAGGTGGGGATCAAGTCGGTCACGCTGCAGATCAAGGGTGCCAATGCGTATGGCTGGCTGAAGACCGAGGCGGGCGTTCACCGGCTGGTGCGGATATCGCCCTTCGACGCCGCCGCCAAACGGCATACTAGCTTTGCTTCGGTGTGGGTTTATCCGGTGGTGGACGACACCATCGTGATCGACATCAACCCTTCGGATGTGCGCACCGATACTTATCGAGCGTCAGGCTCCGGCGGGCAGCATATCAACAAGACCGACAGTGCTGTGCGGTTGACGCACCTTCCGACCGGGGTCGCCGTGGCCTGCCAAGCGGGCAGATCGCAGCACCAGAACCGCGAAGAAGCCTGGAAGATGCTTCGCGCCAGGCTCTATGAGTTGGAGTTGCAACGACGCTCTTGGGCTTGTTCCGTGGTGGTGATCTCGCAGCTCGTCAACAAAAACCACTCAACGGGCTCGGCATCTGGCGGCGGCGACGGCTCCAGGACATGCACCACG
>JANPNB010000080.1:0-6312 GCA_031427275.1 Alphaproteobacteria bacterium
CGCCCCTGGCGACAACGTCGGCTGCGCCTAAGAAACGCACAAGCCCGGCACAGTTTTTTCGCGAGGTACAGGCCGAGGGTCGCAAGATCACCTGGACCAGCCGCAAGGAAACCTGGATCACTTCGGTGATGGTTGCCATAATGGTGGTCTTAGCTGCTGCTTTTCTGTCTCTGATTGATCTGATCTTCGGCTCGGGCATGGCCCTGATCCTCAAACTCGCCAACGGGGGTTGAACCACATGAACGCCGAAGTCGCCGTCGCCGCCAATCCGCGCCACAAGTGGTATATCGTCCACGCCTATTCGAACTTCGAGAAAAAGGTCGCTGAGTCCATCAAGGAACAGGCCCACGCCCAAGGTTTAGATGACACCTTCTCCGACATCCTGGTTCCCACTGAAGATGTAGTCGAGATCCGCCGCGGCCGTAAGATCAACGCCGAGCGCAAGTTTTTCCCCGGCTACGTGCTGGTAAAGATGGAACTGACCGACGAAGCCTATCACCTGATCAAGAACACCCCGAAAGTCACCGGTTTCCTGGGTAGCCAGAACAAGCCGCAGCCGGTTTCCGAAAAGGAAGTTGCGCGCATTATAGGGGCGATCGAAGAGGGCGTTGAGCGTCCCAAGCCCACCATCCAGTTCGAGATCGGCGAGACGGTTCGCGTTACCGACGGCCCGTTCGCCAGCTTCAACGGCAGCGTGGAACAGGTCGACGAAGAACGTGCGCGTCTGCGAGTTACGGTCTCGATCTTCGGTCGCGCGACCCCGGTCGAGCTGGAATATGCTCAGGTGGAGAAGGTGTCTTAGAGGGCTCGCCTCTGACCGAGGCAAGCTATCAAGCCGCCTCAGTTAGCATGAAGTCGACATGTACGGCGTTATAGGGAAAGACAATTCCCGCCTCGGTCTTGTCGATCACGCCAGCCTTGATCAGGGCTTGCACGTCGCCATGCACCGCCTTCACGTCCCGGTCCACCCGGCGGGCAGCCTCCCGAATAGACATAGGCCCTTGTCCGGTCATGGCTTTGAGTAGACCCCAACGTTTGCGGGTCAGGGTTTCCCATAGCAACTCAGCGGTAGCGAAGGAGATGTGAGCGCCCTGGGCTTCCCCTTGTAGGGCGGCGAGGGCGCGCGCGGTCACGACTTCTCGGGTGGCCACCGATAGGGTCACTTTGTTCAATCCGGTTTCCATTGGTCCACATCCTTCCAAAAGTCGGCCAGCAATCGAGCTGGAGTTGTGAAGTCGTAGCGGGTCTCAATCACCCCAAAATGCCTGTGATCGCCCTTGCCAGCCTCATTGTCGTATCGGACGACACAGGTGCCGGCGTCGACATAGGCGAATGAATATTTCAGACTGTGCTTAGATCCCCGGACCGGTGTCGGCACCTTCCAGACTCGTAGCTCGGCGAAGGAGTCTTCGCTCAGCTGGTGCCGCTCGTTCAAAAGGAGCTCAGCCTTCATGTTGGAGTATATGCCAACACAGGGCGCTGTTGTCAATTACTCCAACGATCTCTGAGGGCACCCTTGCGTGGTCTGTCGCCGCCTGCTACTAGCGCGCCCTTCCGAGTTTTGGGCTCGGCTCGCGTTCGCGCGGGATAAATCCGTGGGAGGGGAGGCCAAGCTAGCCCCGTACCACGGCTCAACAGACCGGGATCCGGTCAAAGAGGAGAACCATGGCCAAGAAAATTCTGGGCTATATCAAGCTGCAGGTCTCTGCAGGCTCGGCAACCCCTTCGCCGCCCATCGGTCCGGCTTTGGGTCAGCGCGGCGTCAACATCATGGGCTTCTGCAAAGAGTTCAACGCGCGCACCGAGAAGGAAGTCAAAGGCACGCCCCTGCCGACGATCATTACCGTCTATCAGGACAAGTCCTTCACCTTCATCACCAAGACCCCACCGGCCACCCACTTCATCAAGCAAGCGCTTGGCCTGAAGTCGGGTTCCAAGCTGCCGGGCCGCGATGTGGCCGGCTCCATCAGCCGTGCGCAACTGCGCGACATTGCTGAGAAGAAGATGAAAGACCTCAACGCCAACGATATCGAAGCTGCGGCCAAGATCATCGAAGGTAGCGCCCGTTCTATGGGCCTTGAAATCTTGGAGGCGTAAAGATCATGACTAAGCTAGCCAAACGCGCCAAGGTGTTCACGGGCGACCGCACGGTTGCCCATCCCGTCGAAGCCGCCGTCAAACTGGTGAAGGCCAACGCCACCGCCAAGTTCGATGAAAGCGTCGAAATCTCAGTCAATCTGGGCGTTGATCCGCGCCATGCCGACCAACAGGTTCGCGGCGTGGTCGGTCTGCCTTCCGGCACCGGCCGTGACGTTCGCGTCGCCGTCATCGCCAAGGACGCCAAGGCTGCCGAAGCCACCGCCGCCGGAGCCGACATCGTCGGGGCCGAGGAGTTGGTTGAACGCATCCAGGGCGGTTTCATGGACTTTGACCGCGTGATTGCCACGCCTGACATGATGGCCCTAGTGGGTCGTCTGGGTAAGGTTCTGGGTCCTCGCGGCCTGATGCCTAATCCCCGCGTCGGCACTGTGACGCCCAACGTCGCGCAAGCCGTGAAAGACGCCAAGGGCGGTGCCATCGAGTTCCGTACCGAAAAAACCGGCATCATTCATGCGGGTATCGGCAAGGCCAGTTTCACCGATGACCAACTGCTCGCCAATGTGCGCGCCCTGGTCGACGCCCTGAACAAGGCCAAGCCCAGCGGCGCCAAGGGTATCTATATCAAGCGTATCAGCCTCTCCTCCACCATGGGGCCAGGCTTCAAGGTCGAGACCAACTCCGTCGGCGTCTAATACGCCTGACGGGCTCGAGCGAACTCAGGGAGCGACGGCGACGTCGCTCCCTTTTTCGTGGCTGTAATTCAGCTGCGAATCTGAGCGTTAATTTCGGCGAGGGAATCTGACGAACCGAGACTGGACCCTCCCGAACGCCGACCAAGGGCATAGTCCGGCGGTACGATCTCTGGGCCTTCTCCGGGCGGGAGGGGCGGCGTGTAATACCCTAGGGCATAGGAGCCCATAGCATAGCCGATTAGCTGTTGCAGTTCGGGTTCCAGGGTCCGCGCCACCTCAGGCGGGCAAGAGAGATATTGGTTCTCCTCCTGGCGCAGCCAACCCAGGGCATAGGTGATGTTGAGGCCCAGACGGTCGGCTTCCGAGACATTTGCTCCGCCGCCGTGGAAGACCGTGCCCGTGTAGACTAGGACGGAACCGGCCTCCATCTCCGCCCAAGTGATCTCTTCCGGTTGAGGCACCCGCTTGTTGGGCCAGTCGAGAGAAGCTGGGACAACCTGGGTCGCGCCGTTTTCGCGGGTGAAGTCAGTCAGCGCCCAGATGGTGTTGAGTTGGGGTTCCACATCCTTCAGGTGCTTGCCCCAGGCCCAGCGGTCGCGGTGCAAGGGTTGCGCCCCCTGGCCCGGCATGATGCGGATCACTTGGCTTAGATGCAGCTGATAGCGGTCGCAGTGGGGTTTCAGCACCTTGTCGCACAGGGCCAGGATGCGCGGGTCCTGGATCAGCGGGCGGCACAGCGGTGACCGGGCGACCAACGCCCCGGTGCGGGTCGTCTTGAAACCGGTGAAGCCGTCTTGGCCCGGCTTGGTGGCATCCACATAGGGCTGGAGCTCGTCCTTCAGGGCCCGGGTGGCTTCGGGACTGATCACGCTATCGAGGATCAGAGCGCCGTCGCGATCCAGCGCCGCCATCAGCACGTCCACCGGTGTGTCGGCTGCAAAATGTTGCAACTGTGGCATGCTTCATCCCCAGACTGATTTGATCTTGGACCCACGCTACCCCCATGCCCAAGCCTGCGAAAGCCTCAGCCGTTCAATCTCAGGGCCAATGTGTTTGTGGCGCGGTGACGTTGGAGATTGACGTTCCCGCCGTCTGGGCGTGGCACGACCACTCCGCCGCCAGCCGCCACGCCCAGGGCTGTGCCTATGCCACCTATATCGGCAGTTGGCGTAGCCGGTTTCGGGTGCTGAAAGGGGAAGACCAGATCACCCGCTTCGAGGATCAAGAGCGCGGCACGGCGCGCAGCTTCTGCGCCCGCTGTGGCACGCCGCTGTTCTACGAACGCGAGGGATCGCCCAAGATGGTCAATATTCCCCGAGCCCTGTTTGGCAGCCGGACCGGGCGAGAGCCCCGCTATCATATGCATGTTCAGGAGGCTCCTGATTGGGCGTATGGCGGCGACCTCATGCGTCCGCTCAAGGGATATCCTGGGGTGATGTGGGTGCGACCGCGAAAGCCCAAGACCCCGGCTCGGCTAATGGGCGATGATATCTAAGGCACTTTGTCAGGATCGCCCTCAGAGGCTATCCTTGTTTCAACAACGGGAGATGAGGTCATGCGCTTGCATAAGTTCCTAGGTAGTTTGGCCGCCGTTATGCTGGCTTTGGGGTGCGCCAACCCGGCTCAGGCCGAGCGCTTCAAGTTCGTCGCGCTAGGCGACACTGCCTATAACCCCAGTGTGGATTATCCGGTCTATGACGCGCTCATCACCCGTATCAATGCCTCGAAACCTGCTTTCAGCATCCATGTGGGGGACACCTGGGGCGCGATGCCGTGCTCGGAGGCGCAGCACACATCCATCCTCGGCTGGTTCGCCAAATATGATCACCCCGTCTTCTATACCCCAGGCGACAATGAGTGGGTGGATTGCCGAAAGGCCGAGGTGCTGGAGGCCTATTCCCGCTATGTGACCGGCAAGGCCACGGGACAGGACCTAGCGCTTCTGTTGCCCCTGCGCGGGCTAGATGCCGGTATGGCTAGCGGCGGTTATGATGACCCGTTGGGTAGTTTGGCCCTAATCCGCCAGATGCACTTCGGTAAGGCCCAAAGTTTGGGTGCGCGCACCCTGCCTATGGTTCGCCAGCCGGACGTCTCGACGTTCAAAGACACCTTTGAGAACGCGCGCTGGGAGAAGGACGGGGTCGTGTTCGCCACTATTAGTGTGCCGGGGTCCGGCAACGGCTTCACCATCGTCGATCCGATGCGGGCCACAGAGGCCATCAATCGCAACCGCGCCAATGTGGACTGGATCAAATCCACCTTTGCCCAAGCCAAGGCCAGCAAGGCTAAGGCCGTGGTGAACTCGTTGCAGGCTGGAATGTTCTTGGATGAGAAGGGAGACGAGTTTTCGGGGAAGCTATTGCGCGGCGGCAATGAGGGGCCGTTCTATTGGGTGGCCTTGGCAATCCGCGACCTGGGGACGCAGTTCGGGAAACCGGTCTTGATTATCAACGGCGATTTTCACGAATTTGTTGTGGATCGTCCCTTTCGGGTGGGGCAGGGCGAGGCCAAGGCTCCGCTCTACGGGAATATCACCAGGCTTCAGGTCTATGGGGCGCCGGAGTTGCGAGCGGTCACGGTGGGCGTCGATACCGATACGCCATGGGTGTTCAGTTTTGAGCCGCTCTATTAATTGACTTCCGCCGCGCCCTTGTGCGTCTAGGGCGCTGAAACCGACCCGAAGGAAAACCCGATGAAACGCGCCGCCATCGTCTCGCCTATCCGCACCGCCGTTGGTAAATTCCAGGGCAGTCTGGCCAGTATGACGGCTGGGGAGTTGGGGGCTGTGATCCTGAAGGAATTGGTGGTTCGCACCAAGATCGACCCTGGCAAGATCGATGACGTAATCTTTGCTCAGGGCTATGGCTCCGGCGAGGCACCGTGCATCGCGCGATACGCTGCCCTGGCTGCGGACTTCCCGATCAGCGTGCCCGGCTATCAGCTGGATCGTCGTTGCGGCTCTGGCCTGCAGGCGGTGATCGACGCGGCCATGATGGTCCAGACCGGCGTGGCCGATGTGGTGGTGGCCGGTGGCGTCGAGAGCATGAGCAATGTGGAATACTACACCAACGATATGCGCAACGGCGCGCGCATGGGCTCGGTAACCATGCATGACCGTCTGTCGCGCGGCCGGATGATGAGCCAGCCCGTGGAGCGGTTCGGGGTGATCAGCGGCATGATCGAGACCGCCGACAATCTGGCTCGCGACTACCAGATCAGCCGCGAAGAGTGCGACGAATATGCCGCCATGAGCCACCAGCGGGCTGCGGCGGCCTGGGCGGCGGGTAAGTTCGACGATGAGCTGGTGCCGGTTTCGGTCAAGCAAAAGAAGGGCGATCCGATCATCTTTAACAAGGATGAGGGGGTTCGCGCCGACGCTACCGCTGAGAGCCTGGGCTTGATGCGGGCCATCGAAAAGGGCGGCGTGGTCACGGCGGGCAATGCCAGCCAGCAGAACGATGCGGCGGCGGCGTGTTTGGTCGTCTCCGAGGATAAGCTGGCCGAGTTGAACCTCGACCCA
>JANPNB010000081.1:0-11467 GCA_031427275.1 Alphaproteobacteria bacterium
CGAGGGTGAGACCTATACCAGTGTGGTCAGTTGGAACTATCCGGCCGATGATCTGAAGATTGCGCGTGCCGCAGGCCAAGCCATCGTGGCCGCGTCCATCCCCATCGATCAGCTGAACTTCGGCTATAGGATCCGCAGCCTGGCGCGACCCGGCCCGCGCTGGCAGCCGCTTCGGGTATTCGATGACGGCCTTAAAACCTATATTCAGTTTCCGGCGGATCTGGCGTCGACCGATGCTCCGCCGCTCTTTCTGCTGGGTCCGGGTAAATCGGCCCAGCTGGTCAATTACCGGGCGGTCAATGGCTACTACATCGTCGACCGGCTGATCGATGTTGCCGAACTGCGGTTGGGCGAGCGGCCCCAGGTGATCGTGCGGATCACGCGCGAGCGGCAAGGTCACTGAGGTGGTGACACCTGAGCGCAAGGCCTCGCCTGCCAGCATGCTGGTCGCGCCGCGCAATCCCGTGACGCGCTGGAACCGCAAGGCGCTGATAGCTGGAAGCGCAGTCCTGGCTGGTCTGGTGGCGCTGGGGTTTTATCTGGGGTTTGGTGGAGCCAAGCCTCGTGGGGCTAGGCAAGTCGATGCTCAGGCCTCGGTTGATACCGGCACCCCGCAGCGCCCGGAGATCGCGGGGCGGTTCGCACAGGGCTACGGCGATCCGGGATTGCAGGCTCCAGCCTTGGGGACAGCGTCCTTGCCGCCGCCGGGCACGCAAGTGCCGGTTGGGGTGTCAGAGACGACACCGCCTCCTCCCGCACCGCCAGACCCGGCTCTGCAGGCTGCACGTGAGGAAGCGCGTGCGGCAAGCGGGGCTGGACCATTCTTCCAAGGCGCAGATCGCGCGGTTGTCAGTAGCGAGCCGTCGACGGGTGGCTATGGCGGCGCTCCCGGTTTAGCCAGCCCGGCCGAGCCGGTTGCAGAGGTTGGGCCGCAGAACGGCCAAGCTGCCAAGCGCCAGTTTCTGGCCGGAGCCAAGAGCCAGGATTATCTGACCAATACCTTACTCGCCCCGCTCAGCCCTTGGGAAATCAAGGCCGGAACCCTGATCCCGGCAGCCCTGATCACCGCCATCAATTCTGACCTGCCGGGCGAAGTGGTCGCCCAGGTGACACGGCCTGTCTATGATCATGTCACCGGCAAGACCGTGCTGATCCCCCAAGGTTCGCGGCTGATCGGTCAGTATGATGCCCAGGTCGCCTACGGTCAGGACCGCGCCCTGGTCGCCTGGACCCGGATCATCATGCCCAATGGGTCCTCGATCAATCTGGGTTCCATGCCTGGGACTGACCTTGCCGGCGCAAGTGGGCTCTCAGACCGCACCAACGGCCACTATGGCCAGCTGGCGCGCGGTATTGCGCTCTCCACGCTCTTTAGTATCGGCGCGGCCTCGGCGCAGGACGCCGGTAATCGCAGTTCCGGCGGTTTGGTGATCAACTCGACCGCCAATGGCGTCGCCAACCAGGCCCAGCAGGTGGGCCAAAGGATCACAGAGCGTGATCTCGGTCGCCAGCCGACCTTGCGGATCCGCGCAGGCTGGCCAGTCCAGGTGCTGGTGAACAAGGACATGGTCCTTGCCCCCTACCCTGCCCCATGAAGCTTGTGGCCTCTTCAACCACGAAGGTCGGACTCTATCTGTCCGCCGGCCTGCATGACGAGATGCTGGCGACCGCCCAGCGTCTGACCACGCGTAAGAACCCGCGCGGCGATGTGCGCAGGATCTATGAGCGCGCATTTAGGGAGCTGGCTGAGGCCATTGAGGCCGGAGTGCTGGTGGCGTTCCCGGCAACGCGCGGGGTCAAGGTCCGGATATCGGTGCGGCTGTCAGAGGCGCTCTGCGTTCGGGTCCGCGATCACACTGATGATCTTAGTCTGAAGCTCACCGACTATGCTTTTACTGCGGTGGACCGGTTCCTGCGATCGACGCGCTCAGCTAGTGCGCGACCAGAGGTGAGGCCTAAGTCGCCAGCGGCGAATGATCAGGCCGATGACGACGTGGCGATGCGCTCGGTGCGCCGAAGGTCACAGCAGTAGACGGAATGTCCGCGATCCCGCAACCGACGTTATGCGGGTCCCCTGAGTCGCAGCCGAACGGACTCTGAAACGCCGAATCGTCAATCCGATTCGCATGCCTTTTTCCACGAAATCCCCAAGTTTCAACGCTTTAGGTTTGGTCAGACTCACCGAACCCTGCAACGGGCTGAGTCGCTGCGCAGATCACCTGCGCGTGGCTCGGACAGCGAGGAATTTACCGTGACCTAGACGAGACCCTAAAACGGCGAAAGCCCCCAGTTGGCGCTGGAGGCTTTCGGAAATCGCAGTGCCGTCTCGAAGCGGCGTTGAAGTTCGGGACCAACCTAGAAGGCGTCATTTGCGTCGTCAAGGCCCGAAGCGGAGATCTATTGTCTCCGGTCTAGCGATTTTAACCCGTCCCTTGTGGCCTCGTCCCTGATGGAAGGGACGATATGCGAACTGCGCATTCTGACGGCGAGTGGCGGCCGGGCTTTGCCAAACGCGCGCCTAATTTTGATGAGGTCTGCGAGAAGGCCAGAGCCTGGCGCTGGCAGCCGGGCGAGAGCATCGGGCGGATTGCGGGGGCGGTGCTCAAGGGCACGCCGACGCTCACCGTGCAGCAGCGCATGACCCTACTGCTCTATGTCGAGCACCTCAATCAGGAGCGACTGGAAAAGGATATCGCCTGTGTATGGCCAAGCACCGCCCTGATTGCCGATTATCTTGGCTGCAGCGAGAGCACGGCGCGCGCCAACAGGCGTGGCCTGGAAGCCGCAGGCTATATGGTGCGCGACTATAACCGTGCTAACCGACCTGCCGGCGTAGAGGCCTATGACCTGGCCCCGCTGGTGGCCCGCCTTGAGGAAATGGAAGCTATCGACGTTGAGATCCGCGACGCTGTCCAAGCCCGCAGGGCTCAGTATCTTGAGCCAGTGGTCTTTGCGCAAAAATATACCGCCCAGGCGCCGATAAACACACACCTAGAACAGTCCCAAAAGAACTTCAGTTCCCCTGTACAGACGACGGACGCGACTACGCCGCGAAGTAACACATCAGCGCGTCGGACTACGCCCGCCGCGTCCGGCAGCCCCAACGCATCAACGACCAATCACAGCGACAGCGGCACCTCCTCCGCCTTTTGCTTTACGGAGAAAGCAAGCGGCTTGGGTGGGGGTAGTCCGGCACATGCCGGTGCGGCGGAGATGGCCCATCAGGAGCTCTTAGCCGCAGTCCAGATTTGTCCGCGCCTTGCAGCGTTGGTTCGCGATAGCGTCCTGGAAGACCCAGCCAGCGCGGGGCCGGCCGACATTGCTCGCATAGGTGAGGCCGCTGAGACGTGGTTGCCCGAGATCGAGCGCAACAACGCCCTTTCTGTTGGCTGGGGTTGGGCCCGGCACGGGATCCGCGTGATCACCATGCTGGCCATTGCCCTGGAAGATCCCAAGATCAAAGATCCGGGCAAATATTTTGGCTGGATGGTTACCCGGACCGCTCAGGGGGCTCCCGATCTTCGGCTGAACCTGGCGCGAATTATGCGGGAAAAGGGAGAGATTCCGTCTCCACTACCGGTGCCAATCGTCGCGGCTGAGGACGAGGAATTTGTGCCACCTGCGAAGCTGATGGCCGCACCAGGGACTGAGGACCCCACCTGGCAGGCCATCGATACGGCACTTCGCGGGATCATCCGGGAGGGTGCCTATGGCAGCTGGTTCAGTCGGATTGGGTTCCATGGGCTGAAGGAAGGTGTCTTGATGCTCTCAACGCCGAGCAAGCTTTCGGCGGACCGGATCCAGCGGGAGTTTGTGGTGGCAATCCTGCAGGCGGCTGAGGCTGCGGATGTGTTTGTTGAGAGGGTTGTGGTGACGTTGCGGGGAGATCAGAGGTGAAGGCTTTGGCGACTGACTTCACCCTAGTTCAGGTCAATTACAGCCGTTTAATGAACATCTAGACAAAGACCTTATACAGTCATTATACACCTGTATATGGATCGACGTCACAACCCCTATGCCCCCGGTGCAGGCACGCCGCCGCCGCATGAACTGTTCGGGCGCGCGGAAATCATCGAAGAAATAGACATCGCGCTGGATCGCCTCCGGAGCGGGCGACCTTCACAGCATCATATGCTGGTAGGACTTCGCGGTGTGGGTAAAACCGTGCTGCTCGACCATATCCAACGCCGGTGCGAGGATCGCGGCTTCATCTGTTTGAAGCTCGAAGCGCCAGAGAACCGCTCGCTCCCGGCGCTTCTGGTTCCAGGATTGCGCGCCGCGCTGTTGCAGCTTGATCGCGGACAAGCGGCTATGTCGATGGCGAAGGCGGCGTTGGGTGGCCTGCGAAACTTCGCCAGCGCCTTCAAGCTCAGCTATGGGGAAATTGAAGCGTCGATTGCTCCCGCCGAAAGCGGCGTCGCTGATAGCGGGGATCTGGAATCGGATCTATCCGACCTATTGACCATGGTTGGGCAAGCAGCCGCCGAGCGCAAGACCGCCTTCATCCTGTTCATCGACGAACTACAATATGTGCCGGAAGCCGACTTGGGCGCGTTGGTGACAGCCCTCCACCGGGTCAATCAGCGCAAACACCCGCTGGGGATCGTCGGTGCCGGTCTACCACAGCTCGTTGGCCTGTTTGGTCGGGCAAAATCCTATGCCGAACGGATGTTCCTGTTCAACGAAATCGGCCAGCTCGGCGAGGGGTTCGCCCGGCAAGCAGTCAGTGTCCCGGCGCGTGACGAAGGTGTGACCTTCGTCGATGATGCCATTGATGAAATCTTGGCCGTTACCGAACGCTATCCCTATTTCCTCCAGCAATGGGGCTTCCAAGCGTGGAACGTGGCGCAACAATCGCCCATCACAAAGGCCGACATCGAAGCGGCAACGCCAGCGGCGGTCGCCGCGCTTGATGCCAGCTTTTTCAGGATGCGGTTTGACCGGCTCACCCCCAAGGAGCGCCAGTATCTGCGCGCAATGGCTGCTCTTGGCGACGAACCTCAGCGCTCAGCCGAGGTCGCGACCCGATTGATGCGATCAACTAATGCCGCTGGCCCAGCGCGCGACAGTCTGATCCGCAAAGGCATGATCTACAGTCCCGAGCACAGTTTCGTTGCTTTCACCGTGCCGTTGTTCGGTGATTTCATGCGGCGTGCGATGGAAGAGGGCGGGGAATAGGCAAGCGCAAACACGGCCCGGCTAACAGGTCCCGCATTGGGAAATAGCTATGGCGCATCGCGACACCCGCGCCGTTAGACCAGCCAACGACTGAGCCCGTTAGACCTAGTTCAAAATAGCAACCTGCTAGACCCAGCAATCGTTGTGCTGGCCGACATTGCTCGCATCGCTGGGGCTGGGCCCGGCGTGGGATCCGCGTGATCACCATGCTGGCTATCGCCCTGGAAGACCCCAAGATCAAAGACCCGGGTAAGTATTTTGGCTGGGTGGTGAGGCGAACCGCCCGGGGAGGTCCGGATCTTCGGCTGAATCTGGCCCGGATCCAACGATAGTTCGAGGAAGCGGGCCTGCAGGCGGCGCAGGTGTTTGTAGAGCAGGTCGTAGTGACGTTGCTGGGAGATCAAAGGTGCGGGCCTTGCACCTCAAGTTCTCTGTCGTTCTGGCAATCACATGGAGAGCTTGGCCCACACCAATCCCTCCGGCTTGGCGACAAGCCAGTCACTGGATCTGGAGACGGTGCGTGGCCAAGATGTCATCGCGCCAGTCCGGTGAGACCCGCGCGGCGTTTGCGAAGTCTGGCCAACGCTGGACGGCCGCCGTGACCTCTTCGAGGATCAGCTCGGCCCGCCCGCGCTTCATTCCTGCGGTCTTTGCGCAGGCCCTAAAGTCCTCACGCGTGAAGCCCTCCCGCTTGCCGTTCATCGTCATCTGATGCTTCGATGTCCAGTCCCCGTCGGGGTTGTAGCTCCAGGTGATGTCGAACGCCGGTGACAGGCTCCAGCTTCCGGTGCGCTCCATCAGGAAGGCGATGTTTTTGACATGGTCATCTTGGTTGCGGGCGACGATGTTGAACGCCATGCGCCGAAACTGTTCCTCGGCCGCCTCCATCGTCAGGCCAAGCTGACGGATGACCAGCAGGGCTTGCTCATAGGAATAACTGAGCGGGTCATTGAAATCGAAGTGGGCCAGTGCGGCCAATGACTGCATGTGCAGCTTGTCGCCTCCAGGTAGGCGATCGAAGCGCCGGGTCA
This sequence comes from Alphaproteobacteria bacterium, assembly GCA_031427275.1. Classification (GTDB taxonomy): domain Bacteria; phylum Pseudomonadota; class Alphaproteobacteria; order Caulobacterales; family Caulobacteraceae; genus Phenylobacterium. Next base: position 6,210 of record JANPNB010000081.1, read on the forward strand.
TGAAGTGGCGTCGTCCCCCCTCTTCGAGCAGCCGGCACTCGCTGACCGTGATGCCGGCGGCTTTCGCCATTTGCGAATAGGCAAATTCCACGGCACCGTAACCCTTGGGGTCTGCCAGTTCTTTGTCCTTATTGGCCTCAACCCCGTCGAATTTCAGCAACCAATAGTCAAACCCATCACCCGCAGCAATTTGACCAGATCTGACTTCGTTGGTCTGGGGGTTCCAGGCGATGACCGCCTTGGCTCGCGCCCCGGCCGCGGAGGTGCCGACACGCAGGATTTCCTTAAGGGCATTTGCCTTGGAGGCGTCGGCAAACGAGCTGGCCAAGGTGTAGCGGTGGGTCAGGACTTCCGAGGCCAGCGCGACCAAGGCGTCGATCTTGATCTTAGTAGCGCGCTGAGGTCTGGGCCCAAGAACGGGTGAAAATTCCAGAGCGCCCATGCCGCGCTCGCCGGTGTAGCAAAGCCGTTCGACGGCATTGAAGCTCTCCGGCGTCCGCCCCTGGGTCGCCAGCCAAGCATCGATCAGGGCATTGCCGTATTTGTCCGGCAACGAGTCAGCCAGCAATCCAGGCAGTCCATGAAACGAACGATGGGCAAGACCCGGGAAGCTGTAGAGTTGGCGACCGAGCGGCATCTTGAGCGGCGAGAGTTCAATGCCGCTACCGACAAAGGCGGGGTCGTACTCGAAGACCGCATCGGCTGCGCCGTCCTCAAGGGACACGGCACCGATCCGGCTGCCCCACAAATTTACCTGTGCCAGAGTGCTCATGGCTGATCGCCCCAGCGCCAAGGTCCTGTCTTTGCCGGTCGCTCGCGTCTTGGGGTTGAGGCGCGTCGACGGGCTTTGCCGGCAAGCTTGATCTGTTCAATTGGGCTAATATGAGCCTGTGGCAAAAGTTGGTTGAGTCCTTCAATTAAGTCGAGGGCGCGCAATACCCTTATCAGGTTGGCAAGCTGACTTGAGCCTCCCCTTTCCAGCCGTTCGAGGGTACTCTTGGAGATGCCGGCTTGGTCGGCGACCTGCGCTTGGGTCAAGTTGCGCTCTAGGCGCGCGCGCTCCAAATTTGCACCAAGCTCGGCAAGGATGGCGTCATCGGCCAGGAGGTGGGTGAATCGCATAAGTCGTCACTCTTGCGGAACAGTGGGCTGTTTTGTAGTTATATCGTCGAAATTAAAGAATTATGTCTATCTCTATAATTCGTCAATAGTGATATATAATCGTCATGCCGAACATCAAGTCCGCGAATATGACGAATTACTCGAACTTTCGAACTGCCGCTTGAATTCCTTGGTGCAATGGCGGCCTTGAGACGCGACACGGTGCGGCTCTGACCGACTGTTCAGGCTGTGGCCCGGTCACCTGACGTCGTATGAAAGGCCGGAGGAAGGGACGGGGCTGATGCACATCAGCCAGTTGTTCCGAGAAACCTCCATGTCGCTCAAGTCCATAGTCGCAGCCCTCGGCGGTGATCTCTATGATCGCGGTCGCCGCGCCAATATTCCGGCACCGGGCCACAGCTCTGCCGACAGGTCGGTGTCGTTGCTTCTGAAGGAGGGTCGGCTCATCGTCCACACCTTCGGGGAGGGTGATTGGAAGGCTGTGCTTGACCATTTGCGGGAACAAGGTCTCGTCGATGCCGACCAAGCTCCAGTCACCCTGCTCCAAGCAGGCCTGTCCAGAGCGCCCGTTGCATCCAGCACGAAGATAGAGCGCCTGAACGCGGCTCGCCGGATCTGGGAGAGCGGCAAGACCGTCTTGCACACACTCTGCGAACGCCATTGCCGACTGCGGTCGATCGCGCGGGACCTGCCGGGCGCGGACGTGCTGCGCCATAGCGGTCATGCTCCGGTTTCGGCATATGCGGCAGAGAGCCGCCATCATCGTCCTGCCCTCTTGGTCGCGATTAGCAACGCAGCAGGAGATTTCACGGGGGTCGAGGTTACCTATCTCGCGCCCAATGCTCAGCGTGCGAGCGACCTGCGGCTCAGCCGCAAGACGGTCGGTGTCATGCCTGCCGGGTCTGCCGTTCGCATTGATGCCGTGGCACCGCAGATGCTGGTCGCCGAGGGCTTCTTCACCACGCTCTCGGCTAGCGAGCGCTTCTCGCTCCCAGCCTGGTCGCTGATGTCGACCCGCAATCTGCGGAGCTGGGACCCGCCAGCCGGGGTTAGGTCGGTGTTGATCGCGGCCGATAGGGGCAAGGACGGCGAGGCCTGCGCCGAACATCTGCGGGCTCGTCTGGTACGGGCTGGTCTGAAGGCGCAGATTGAACTCCCTCACCTGCCCTTCGGCGACTGGAATGAGGCGCAGGCTGCTGCTCGATCCTGACCAACCGGCACAGGTTGGTGCCAAGCAAAAGGAGGGAGGAAGGGAGGGGTTGGGTGCGCGGAAGGGCAGGATTGACCCTCGCCCAGGCGCTGGAGCTAGACCCCCTATGACTGACGCATCGACCATTGCATCGGCAACGCCAACCACCATGTCCCAGATCAAGGTTCGCCTTGGCGACCTAGGCTTGGCGCGAGAGAACCTGCGCTTTGATCAAGCCGCCGACGAGGGTATTGTCCAACTCGCCGACACCATCTTGGCGGCCGGCATTGTGATCCCGCTGATCGTGCGGCCAGGCACCAAGTCCGAGCAACCCTTCATGGCGCTCGATGGCCGTCGACGCCGTATGGGCCTGCGGTTGTTGTGCGAGCGCGGCGACATCACCGAAGACTACATGATCGACTGCCTGTTGGCAGGCGACAAAGCCGCCCAGGCTGCGGCAGTTGTCCTTCCCAATACCGAGCGCGCGCCAGTCCATATCGCCGATGTGATCGCCGCCATCCCCAAGCTGCGTAGAACCAAGATGGATACCAAGGCCATTGCGGCGGCGCTTGGATATGCCGAACTGGAGATTAAGCGGTTAGAGGCTCTATCTGCCGTCCATGCCACAGTGTTGAAAGCTCTGCGCCACGGCAAATTGACCCTGAAGCAGGTGCGCCTCTTCGCACGGTTACCGGACAAGAAGCAGCAGGCCGAGATTGCCCAGAGCGCGCTCGACGGTCACTTCCAGGATTACCAACTGCGCCATGTGATCGAACGAGACCGCGTCACAATCGAAGATCATCGGTTCACCCTGGTCGGCATGGATCGCTATGTCGCTGCTGGCGGTCGAGTCAGCACAGACCTTTTTGGAGAGCTGCCTGACAGCCTGCTTGATCCGGAGGTCCTGCAGACTGCCTGGCGCGAACGTATTTCGCCCATTGTGGCTCACCTGGAGTTGTTGGGTTTGGCCGTCTTCGTCGGCCGGGAGAGCAGCTTTCGGGCTCCTGAGGGGTTCTTCCCCTTGCCCTATTTTGCAGCCAGGGAACTAGACGAGGCGCAGACCTACGCGCTGTCAGTCAGCCGCCATGAGGCCGCGCTGATCTCGGACGACCTACAGAGCATCGATGCCTGCGCAGATGATACGCCGGCGGCCTTGGTGCCGCTACTGGATGCCATGCTGGCAGTGGCCAGCGCACCCCTGTCGCGCAGTCGGGTCGGTGGCGTGATCCTGACCCCGTCCGATGGGTTGGGGGTCGCCGCGAGCTTCTATTGCCTGCCCATTCCCGCAGAGGAGTTGCCCGACGAACCGGTAGAAGGATTGCCTGGGGAGGACGAGGAGACCAGCGATTGGCGCAGGTCTTCCAACGACGTCGAGGTCCCGCAGGCCGATGTTGAGGTGGAGGGATCAAGTCATATGCTGCACGAGACCCGCACCGATGTAGCGACCCGGGGCCTGATCCGCGATCTGGCCGATGATCCCAGTGCGGCACTGAGCGTCCTGGTGGCTCAGCTCTTCAAGGCTCTGGCCCTGCAATTTAGTGGCGGCTTGGAAACCTCTGCCGCCCAGATCAGCGCCTCCCGCTACCAGCGGAGCAACCTCGCCCCGATCTCGGCCCTGGACGGTGAAGTGCGCGCGCGCCTGGACGCTCGCAGGGCCGCCTATAAGGCCAGTGGTCTTCGCCCCATCACCTGGGTAGAGACCCTGCCGCACGGTGAGAAGATGGCCCTGATGGCAGAACTTGTCGCTGTTTCGCTCAACATCCGTGAGAGCCGCACCACCTCGCTGCGCCATGCCGCCCGGGCCGAAGCCGCTGAGATCGCCGCGCTCTGCGGGGCCGACATCTCGGCACACTGGACGCCTGATGGCACCTATCTGGCAGTCCATTCCAAGGCTCAGCTAACCGCCCTGCTCGAAGAGATGGGCGTGGAGGATGACCGCGCCAAGACCTTGAAGAAGGCCGACCTGGTGACCTTCGTCGCCGAGGCCGCCGCCGAGCGGCAATGGGCACCCCCAGTGCTCTCATGGGACCGCCTAGTTGAGGAGGATGTCGCGGAGGTTGGAGATCACGAGGAGGACGCGACTGACAGCTCCCCGGAGCCGGAACCGACCCAACTCGCCGCCTAAATCGACCGCCTAAGTCGACCGCTTAAATCACGGCGAGCCCCTGCCCTATCGGCGGGGGCTTTTGGTCTGCCGCGAGGCCTGAGAAAAAGGAAAAAGTCAGGGAGCTGACGGGCGAGCCCGTCGGGACTGGAGGGAGGAGCCTTCCGCCGCGGGTGACCTGGATACCCGTCATGAATGCCATGCTTCCCTTGTTTGCCGGCTCTGTCGTCGGCGACCTCTCCGATCACAAGGCTGCCAATATCCTAGCTGCTGCCAGGGCGCTCACCCCGCAGCTCAATCGCTCACGGGCGCTAGACCGGCGTTTGGTCGCTGGGGTGATGACCACGACTTTCGGAGGGTCCGATACAGAGGGTGTCTGGATTTGGCGCGACGCCTATGACGCGGTTGAGGCGTCAATGGTACTGCACCTGCGCCGCCTAGCCCCGCAGATTGCTAGGCTAGAGGATGCCCCGGCCGGGATCGTCGCACTACTGGCCAACCTCTCAGACCTTGGCCTCACCCATACCCGTCGTAGCGAGGAACAGGTGGCGCTCGACCAGTTTTCGACGCCGCCGCAGCTGGGCGCCTTGGCCATACTGGCCGCCCAGATCCGCCCCGGCGACCTGGTGCTCGAACCTTCGGCGGGGACTGGGCTCCTGGCCATCTTGGCCGAGGCTTGCGGTGCCAACCTGACCCTCAATGAGCTAGCGGCCGGTCGTGGTGCCCTGCTCGAGGGCTTGTTCCCCTTGGCGACCCGTAGTCACCATGACGCCGAGCATCTGCGCGACATCCTACCAATGTCGGGCAGTTTCCATGCCGTCATCACAAACCCGCCCTTCCAGC
>JANPNB010000082.1:0-1852 GCA_031427275.1 Alphaproteobacteria bacterium
GGGCGGCGGCGAGATTGATATCCTTTTCCACGCTGATCGTTCCGACGGCACCGCTGTCGCGACCGCCGTGGCCGGCATCGATCACGACGACTTTCTTCATCGGCAATGCCACGACCCTGGCCGGCAGAAACTGGGTTCGAAGCCCGTTCGTCTTGGGCCTGACGACTGTCGACGCCGTCATGACTGCGTCCGGCGCTGCGGCGACGTCGATCACATAGCGATAGCTGGCAATGCCGTCAGCCGGAGGCAACAGGAAGCGCCGCTTCAGCTTTCCGCCGGCGGACAGATCCATCTGCAGCCGGGTGCCGCCCGACACCTGATCGACCAGCCAGGTTTTTACGATACCGCGCCCTGCTCCCTGATGAACCTCAGTGGCCTTCACGCCCGGAAGCAGAATGACAATGCGCCGGTCGAGCGAACCGTCAGACTGGACCCTTGCCACCGTGGCCCCATCCAGCTCGATAACAGTGCGTGTTTCGGCGGCGTCGCCGCCCATCCGGACTTTCAGCAGGCTCACGTCGGTCGTGGCAGCATGCCCGACGGCCACGGCGGCAAGGCCCGGCACAGCGACAAGCGACGCGATGGCTATTCGCCCCCGCGTCCGCCCGAACATCGCCTTCAACCGCCTCAGCATTCCGCCGCCCCGATAAGGAGTAACCTGCGCACCGTGCAAGCCAGCCTCCATATAGCCCGCTTTGCCGTGGACAAAGGGTTAACGAGGTCTTGCGTTTTGCGGTCGATACGGCCGCGATCACGCGTAGCGCTTTCCTTTTGCCGTCCACTCTTGCTATTGTCGCTTCGCGCGACGTCGCAGGCTCGCATTGGGCCCGAACGTTGCGAACGACAATACGAGCCCGCGTCAGCTTGGACCGAATCCTCGGTAACGACGCATCCTCCGATCCGCGCCCCTCGGGACGCGCCTGGGAACACATCCGATGAGCTGCGCAGCTCGACTCACCTTCGGCCCCAAGGCCGCCCGAGATGCCGTTGCCGGCGTCTTGCGGGGTGGCGCGCGCGCTCGTCCCACACACCGGCAGCGCCGGGGCCATGCCCCCGCGCGCCGTGGAGATAATTTTTATGCCCAAGACTATGTTGATCGACGCAGCCCACGCAGAAGAGACGCGTGTGGTTGTGGTCGACGGAAACCGCGTTGAAGAATTCGATTTCGAAAGCCAGAACCGCAAACAGCTTCGCGGGAATATCTATCTCGCCAAGGTTACCCGCGTAGAGCCATCGCTGCAGGCCGCCTTCATTGAGTATGGCGGTAATCGCCATGGCTTCCTGGCCTTCAACGAAATCCACCCGGATTATTATCAGATTCCGCTGGCCGACCGCGAAGCGCTGATGCGCGAGGAGGCCGAGGATCATGACGAGGATCGACCGGAACCGAGGGGTCGTGGCCCGCGTGGTGCTGTCAGCGAAGGCGGCGATGAGGACGACGACGCCGACGTTAGTGTCTCCAACGACGATGATGATGACGTTATGGAAGAAGAGGTCGCACGCCGCCGTCGCCGGCTGATGCGCCGCTACAAGATCCAGGTCATCCGCCGCCGCCAGATCATGCTGGTTCAGGTGGTCAAGGAAGAGCGCGGCAACAAGGGTGCGGCGCTCACCACCTACCTGTCTCTGGCCGGCCGCTACGGCGTACTGATGCCCAACACCGCACGCGGCGGCGGCATTTCGCGCAAGATCGATACCGCTACCGACCGCAAGCGCCTGAAGGGTGTGGTCGCCAGCCTGGACGTGCCACAGGGCATGGGCCTGATCGTGCGCACCGCCGGTGCCAAGCGCACCAAGGCCGAGATCAAGCGCGACTATGACTACCTGCTGCGGCTCTGGGAAAACATCCGCG
>JANPNB010000083.1:0-1864 GCA_031427275.1 Alphaproteobacteria bacterium
CCTATCGGCGCGGTCCCCCTCCCCCGTAAACAGGGGAGGCAGGTTATTCCCTTTGCGCTGATCACCTCGGTGCGGGGGGTTCGGGTCTTGGCGGCGGTGGACCGTGCTGCGGCGTTGGTCGGGCTCTATCCCGGTCAGAAGGCTACGGACGCCACGGCCCGTTGCCCTGAGCTTGTCACTGCCGAATCTGAACCCGAGGCCGATACCTTGGCTCTCAAGGCGCTGACCGATTGGTGCGTGCGGTTTTCGCCGGCCGTGGCTCCCGACGCGCCCGATGGCCTGTTTCTCGATGTCACGGGCGTTGCCCATCTCTGGGGTGGGGAGGCGCACCTCATCGCCGATCTGCGCGTACGTCTGGCCCGCAACGGCTTGCATTTCCGCGCCGCCATTGCCGACACGCCTGGTGCGGCCTGGGCCTTGGTCCATTTCGGCAAGGACCCCGCAGCTATCGCTCCACCCGGGGAACAGGCGGCCTTGCTCGGCCCGCTATCCCCCGCAGCCCTGCGCCTCGAACCGGAAGCCGCAGCCCAGATCGAGCGTCTAGGCCTACGCCGCATCGACCAACTGGCCGACCTGCCCCGCGCGCCATTAGCGCGGCGGTTTGGGGCTGCGACCTTGGATCGCCTAGACCAAGCCCTGGGACGCTCCAAAGAGGCGCTTACCTTCCGACGCCCGCCCAATCCCTGGTTCGCGCGGCTAGCCTTTGCCGAGCCGATCAGTGCGCCTGACGATATGGCTCGGGTCAGCCTGGACGTAGCGGCCAAGCTCTGCGCGCGGCTGGAGCTGGAGGGGCAGGGAGCCCAGAAGTTCCATCTCAGCTTCCACCGGGTGGACGGCAAGCCCCAGACCCTCAGTGTCGGCCTAGCCCTGGCCGGACGCGACCCCGCCCGCATCGCCAAGCTGTTTTCGCCCAAGCTGGAAACCGTCGATCCGGGGTTCGGCATTGAGGTGGTGACCCTGGCCGCTGAGGGGGTGGAGCCTGTGGCCGGTCGCCAGGTGCGGCTCGATAGCCTGCTGGAGGCCGGTCGCGAGGAGAGCTTGGCCCCGCTGATCGACCGGCTGACTAACCGCCTAGGCGAAGGCCGGGTCTGGAAGGCCGCGCCCGTGGAAAGCCATGTGCCCGAACGCTCGGTCACCCATGCCGCGCCCTTCGCGGTCTCGACGGTGCCGGGCTGGGACCCTGAGCGCCCGCGGCCTCTGCGCCTGTTCCGCAAACCCGAGCCGCTTGAGTTGGTGATGGCGCTCACCCCCGATGACCCGCCCCGCCAGTTCCAATGGCGCCGTCGCCTGCACCGGGTGCGCCTAGCTGAGGGTCCAGAGCGGATCGGCAATGAATGGTGGCACGGCGACATAGAGCATGTCTCCACCAGCCTGGTGCGCGACTATTACCGGGTGGAGGATCAAGAGGGTGCCCGGTTCTGGGTGTTCCGCGAGGGCCTCTATGATCCGGGCCATGCCGCCCGCTGGTGGCTGCACGGGGTGTTCGGATGACCCGCTACGCCGAACTTCAGGTCACCACCAATTTCTCCTTCCTACGCGGGGCCTCCCATCCCTGGGAGATGGTCGCGACAGCTGAGGCCCTGGGTCTGGAGGCGGTTGGCATCGCCGATCGCAACAGCTTGGCCGGAGTGGTGCGGGCCTGGACCCAGGTGCAGAAAATGGGGCCCGGCACCCACGTTCGAGCCCTAACCGGGGCACGGCTCGATTTCGCCGACGGCACGCCAAGCCTGCTTTGCTATCCCAGCGACCGCGAGGCCTATGGCCGCCTGACCCGGTTGCTGACCGTTGGCCAACGCCGTTCGCAAAAGGGTGAGTGCGAACTGCATTGGGAGGATTTCTTAGGTCATGCCGACGGTCAGCTGGC
>JANPNB010000084.1:0-8246 GCA_031427275.1 Alphaproteobacteria bacterium
CGCGCCACGCGCGACCAATCAATGACAAACTGCGTATCGGTCGACAGGCCGAACTTGGTAGCGGTAGCCCTGAAGATAGTCTCGTTCCAGGTCGATGTGCCCGCTTTATTTAGCGGGCCACCTGATTCTTGTGATAGCGACGGCTGAAAGGTCAGGATCGACTGGCACCCGTCGCCTTCAGACTTGGTAACGCGATATACCACCGCGACATCGGGCCAAGCGTTGTACGAAGGAATGCTCCACATCTGATCGGTTTCTGCAAGCACGGCGAAAAAACGATGTGCGCCTTCGACGGTCTGCTTCGGCTCTTGCGCTTGCGCCGACGCGGCGAAAAGCGTGAGCATCAGCGTTACAAGCGTGCGTCTCAAAACCCTGTCTCTCCCGTATTGTCGCAGGCAGCGCGCAGAAATTCGGCTGCGTATTCGAAGCGTTTTGCGTCAGCTTCACTCAGAAGCTGAAAATTATACGTTTGCTCACCTTCCACCAGGACGTTCTGGGCAGTCGGTTGGGTCGCGCTTAGCGCGTTTGCCGCAAGCCGATCATGTCGGCGGACGGCGCGCACCAACGCACCCAGCCACTCCCCAAGAGACAGAGTAAGAATGTATTTGTCCCGAGAGTCCATCGTTATCGAGCGCCTAGGGAATAGGACAACAGCTATAGCAATGCCCAACTATTCCGAACTTTATTCCTTACCTTCGATCAATTCGGCGCATCCAAATCATTGGCCCGGTTCTCACTTGCAGAGGAACCATAACCCCGGAGCGAAGCGCTGGCGAACTTGAACCCGTCCGTGGGTTCCGTGGTTCAATCCCACCAGCCGAAAACCCTGGACGCAGATCACCCCACCACAGCCACGCCCCTCCCTAGCCGACGCCCCTCCAAAGCGCTATCAGCGCCCATGCCCTCCCCCGCCGCTGCGCGCCTCACTATCGATATGGACGCCCTGGCGCATAACTACAGCGTCTTGCAGAGTTATGCCCTCGGCGCGGCCATGGCCCCCGTCGTCAAGGCCGACGGTTATGGCCTCGGCGCCGGCCCCGTCGCGCGACGCCTTTGGGCCGAGGGCGCGCGCGCGTTTTTCGTTGCCCGCCTGTCAGAGGGCGAGGCTCTACGTACGGCCCTCACCCCCGATCGCCCCGCCACCATCTATGTTCTTGACGGTCTGACAGAGGCAACCGGCGAGCGGCTCTTAGCAGCTGGTCTCACACCGGCCCTGACCAGCGTGGCGCAGATTAACCAAGCTTCGGCCTTTGCCATAAGCCAAGCCATAGTCTGGCCAGTCGCCATTCATGTCGATACCGGCGTCAACCGCCAGGGGCTGACCCCCGAGCAAGCTCGAACCTTGGTCCAGTCCACCGACGGACTGACTGCTCTCCAGATCGACTTAGTCATGAGCCATCTCGGTTCGGCGACTAGCCCGACCGACCCGCGAAACAAGCTGCAACTGGCGCGTTTTCAAGCCGTCAGAGAGCTCTTCCCCCAAGCCCAAGCCAGCCTTGCCGCCTCGGCGGGGATCTTCCTGGGCCCCGACTACCGCTTCGATCTCGTCCGCCCTGGGGTCAGCCTTTATGGCGGCGGCCCGGAAGAACGGCCCGATCCGCGCCTAAAGGCCGTCGCCACGCTCGATGCTCCCATCCTTGACGTCCGGATCATCCCTGCTGGCGAGATACTGGGCTATGGATCAAGCCTCACCCTACCCCGACAGACGCGCGTCGCCGTCGTCGCTGCGGGGTATGCCGATGGATTGCTTCGCGCGGCCAAAGGGCGGGCCAAGGCATGGTTTGCGGGTGCTCTACGCCCCATGCTCATCGTCAATATGGACATGATCGCCTTAGACATTGGCGACGCGCCAGCCCAGCCCGGTGACCGGGTTGAACTGATGGGCTCGCATGCGCTGATCGACGATTTGGCCAGCGCCGCTGGCACCGTGGCCCACGAATGCCTTGTCCGGCTTAGCCCACGCGCTGAACGCGTCTATCTCGGAACAGACTAACCGCCCTTGATCAGGCCCTCAACCTTGCCCAGATCAATGGTCGCGATAGCTCGCTTCAGATCGTCCATACCGACCCCGCTACCCTCGGCCTTAACCATGAACCGGTCGCCGACCATCACCGAATATTCGCCGTGCCTTGCGGCCTTTTCGTAGCTCTCCGTGGTCAGTCGTCCATTGACCTTACCGATCTTTTCGGTCCGGCCGTTCTCTTCGCGCGAGGACTGCACATTGAACGCCCCAGCCAGTCCGGCTAAGGCCCCCGCCGCGCCCATATCGGTGACCGAGACCGCGATCCGCGTGCCGCCTTTCTCATAGACACCCTCAGCGTTGCTGGCACCCATTCCGCCGGCTCCACCGCTCTCTGCACTCAGCCCTGTCCGAGCAATTCCGCCCACCGCCGCTGGCAACAAGGCCTTTAGCCTCTCTGGATCAGTGAGTTTGATCTCGCCCTGACCGGTCTGCATCTGTTGCGACGCGGCCTCCAGCGACTTGGTCGCGGCCTCCAATTTTCCAAGATCGACATTGCCGGTCGGGGTCTGGATTTGGCCAGATACCTTGCCGGGCGCAAACATCCCCGGACCGCGGGTGGCGGCGGTTAACCCGCCGACCAACATCATGATCACAATGGCCATGACCACACCGGCAAGGATGACCAACGCCGTGTAGGCCGTGGCCTTTTCCGTCTCGACCTTCATCAACTTCGGCAGGCCCAGCCACAGCAGGTAGAGGCTATAGAGCCCAGCCAATGCCAAAATGCCGATTGCAGGGATCAAGCCGAACGCTCCGGCGACCCAAGCTGCAGTCATGGAATAGGCCGCGACCTTGAAGGCCTGAATCGGATTTTTGGTGCCGCCAAACTGCGGAGCCAAGGCATCAATGATCAGGCCCAGCACAAACACATGGGCCAAGCTTAGACCAAATTGAACCACGGCACTGATCAGCTCACCGATGATCGGCGGGCGATAGCTGATGCCAAACGCGCCAAAGCCAAATACCTGCGACCCGATCAAACTGCAGACCACCGGCACCAGCGCCAAGGGAACAATATAGCTTCGGTAGAGCCCGCCCACCGTGGCTGACTCACCATCAATCACATCCCAGGTGCCCTTCGGTTGCAGCAGGATCGCCTTGACCCTGGCAATAAGGCTAGCGCCAGCGGCGCTCGGCTCAACAACACTCATCTTGCTCTCCCAGCTAGTCCCCGAGCCGTGACCCTATCCCAACTATCTCGCACGGCAACTGTTGTGATCGGGCTGGGCAGTGCGGCAGGAAACCCTGTAAGGAAGGACAACACCCATTCTCGCAGGCCCATCATGCTCACCGTTCACCATCTCGGCGTCTCCCAATCCGAGCGTATTGTCTGGCTCTGCGAAGAACTGGAAATTCCCTATGAGCTAAAACGCTATGACCGTGTCCCGCCCGGCCGCGGCATGGGTCCGCCAGACTATAAGGCCCTGCATCCACTGGGCACCGCACCCATCATCACCGACGGCGATGTGGTCCTGCCGGAGTCCGGGGCGATCATGCAATACATCATCGGCAAGTATGGTCAGGGTCGGCTCGCGGTCGACCCAGAGGCAGCGAACTTCGCCGACTATCTCTTCTGGTTCCACTTCTCCAACGCTTCATTCTTGCCCAGCCAAACCGGAGCCCCGCGCGAGGGAGCTGATGAAAGCCCGCGCGCTCAATTCATGCGCGCCCGCTCCGACCGCGCCTGGGGTCTGGTGGAAACACGGCTGGGCGACGTCCCCTATTTCGCGGGCCAAGACTTCACCGCGGCCGACATCATCATGGGCTTTGCGCTGACCACCATGCGCGCCTTTGCCCCACACGACATCTCAGGGTGCCCCAGTATTCTGGCCTATCTGCAACGCATCGGAGCCCGCCCGGCCTATCGCCGCGCCATGGCCAAGGCCGACCCGCAGATGGAGCCGATGCTGACTTAGCCGTCTTAGACCAAGCTCAGACGCACGGGATCAAGCGCTGTCCTCAAGGGATAGTGATCTCCCAACACCTGAATCCCGTCAATAGAGAGGGCCGCAGGGATCAGCACTTCGCCATCCTCGTCGGCCGCTACCCCCTCCAGATCAAGCTTAGCGATCTCCAGGCGGCGCGGCTTCTTGTCGTGGTCATCGATGGTCAGGCTCGCCGAACCCCCGCTGACCTCCAGCACAGGATCGGCCAGAAACACCGACAGCATGCCGCCATGACCGGTAAACCGCACATAGCCCAGGAACGCCCCCCGTCCTTCCAATATGCCATTGGCATTCAGCGACAGACTGTTACCGGGGGCTTGGGCAAAGACGAACTCACCCTGCGCCGTAACCTCTGCGCCGCCGCCGACCTCGATCACCCCACCCACCGACTGCACATAGTTGCGAAAGCTCTGCTTGACGCCCCAACGGAGTGAGGTGACCTGCGAAGGTTGTTGGGTCATGGTTCTCTCCAATGCGACATCCTGCACCTCAGCCCCCAAACGACCTGCGAATGGAGACGTTCACGCTCCCGCCCCATTCCAGATTGCGCACGTCGATATAGTCGACGACCCCTAGACTACGGGGACCGACGAAAACCTCTCTCACCCGTCCGGTATTGCGGTGATTGACGGCCTGGGCTTCGACGCGAAGGGTCAGGTTTGGTCGCGCGCGGTATTCGGTAAACAGCGCCACGGCGGTCGAGGTCTTCTTGGTCTCGATCTCGGCCAGGCGGTAGGCGCTGTCGTGATGGGCCCCGATCACATCAAAGCCCCAGACCGACTTCCATCGTGGGATGTCTTGGGTGTAGTGGATGTCCCAGTTCAATGGGCTGGTCAGGACGCCCCCTGGTCCACCAGAGGTTCGCAAGGTCGATATCTCTCGCGAGCGCCCCGTCACCGGGTCAAGCACCTGGCTCCACCTTCTGGTCACCTGGCCGCGAAACTGGGCTGCCGGAATGCCCAGCCGATCGAGCGGCAGCGTCAGGCTTGCCTGCAGTTCGTCTCGCGTCCCATCGCCAATATTGCCCGGCTGGTCGGCCAGGATAACCCCGGTCGCGCTGAACACCGGTAGCCGGTCCACGACATCAGTGAGCTCATAGTGGCGGGCGGTCAGAACCAAGGCCCCGGTGCGCCACAGGCGTTGCTCATAGGCTGCCTCCGTCACCCAGGCCTGTTGCGGCGTCAAGTCGGGATTTCCCGCCGACAAGGTCCCGGTCGAGGCGACACTGGAGGTTGCCACATAGTCTTCGAAATTAAGCTGCCCAACCTCGCGCTCCCAGCGAAACCTGATCTGCTGAGCCGGATTGATCACCCAGGTTCCGGCCAATCGGGGCTTGGTGAATTGCAGCTGGTTATCGATGATGACGTCGCCTTGTGAGGTCGTATGGGTGGCCTCCTGTCGAAGGCCCGCCTCCAGGGTCAAGGCCTCGGTGGCGCGCCAAGTGCCACGCAGGGTGATCTCGGCACGTCGCTCCTCGATCTGCACATTGGCGGCGGGAATGACGCTGGCCACGCCGTTTACCACCAAACCCGTCGAGCTATCCAACCGGTTGAGTGCACCTTCCGTGCTAGCTTCGAACGACAGCCGGGGCGACTGGCGAAACTTCAAAACCATCCGTCCAACGCTTTCCTGTCCCTCACGTGACAGACGAAAGTTGCGGGTCAGGCCCGGCGCTTCAAAGTGGACTGTGGAAAGGGTGTCGTTGAATTGCTGGAACGCGACGGCCTCAACGGAGACCCGCGCGGTCAACGGACGGGAATAACGCCCACCAAGCTCTATCTGTTCGCGGTTGAAGTCATTGTATTCATATTCCCGCCCACCACCGGCGTATCGGTCATAGAGCTCAGCCGAGAAGGGGTTGACCAGATAGGCCGCCGTAAAGCGGGCTCGACCACCCGCCAGAGGTGTTTCAAAGGCCCCTGTTGTCCAGATGTTTTGTCGGGCCGCGTCAGCATCAATCTTTGATCGCAGACGCACGGTCCCATTGGCGTTGTATCGGGTCCGCACCCCGTCACCCATTTCATCAAAGGCACCCTTGGCATAGACCTGCGACAATTCGGCTGATCGCCCGCCCGCCCAGCGCCATTGACCTTCGGCGCGCAGGCTCAACATGACCCGGCCATCATAGATGAAATTGGCGCTAGGCGTGACGGCAGCGCGGAACCCGGCCGTTTGTTTGCGCACCACATTGGCCAGGATCGAGCGACCGTCCATGTCGATCCCCGGCGCGCCGCCCCGGATCAGCTCAATCCGCTCCACCGACGAGGTCGGGATACGCTTGAGGATTTCATCAAGAGTATCGTTCTTTGAGACCGGCGGCTGCCCGTCAATCAATACGTTCCCCGCTGCCCCAGCCAGACCGCGCACCGACGCACCCCTATCGAAAGTAAAACCGGGCAGTCGGATGACCATGTCATAAGCACTGGTCGGTTGAGCCTCGACGAAGAAGCTCGGTGGATAGTTGGTTGTCCCCCGCTCTACCGGCGCGTTCGACACCACGGCCGGCTCGGCGGCTTGGGCTCCAGCAGCCGCGAGGATGAAAACGAGCGGGATCATGGCTTAGTGTAACTTTCGAGTCGGCTGGCCGTGCTTAGCACGTGGTCAATAACTATCGCCGCTGATTTGGCACGATCGGTTGGGGACGCGGCTCGTTGCCCAAGAGCTGCGCAGCACCATAAAGACCTTCCCCTATGTCACCCTATTCGGGACCGCAAATAACAGGCTAGGCTGGCATATGTCCGTCATTACCCCGGCTGCCGCGCCCATCCAACTCCAAGCCGCTAACAAGCACCCCTTGCTTACCGCTCCGATTGCGGCGTCGCTTGCCAAGCTCGCCGCGCCCAACCTTCTGGGCATGATGGCCACGACCGCCGTCGCAATCGCTGAAACGGCCTATATCGGCCGACTGGGCGCACAATCCCTGGCTGCGGTCGCCCTGGTCCTGCCCCTGGTCATGCTGATGGGCATGATGAGCGCCGGGGCAATTGGCGGCGGTGTCGCCTCGGCCATTAGTCGCGCGGTGGGGGCTGGTGACACGGCCAGAGCCGCCGTGCTCGCCCGTCATGCCGTGATTATCGGCCTGGTCCTGGGTGGTTTCTTTACGGTCCTGCTCAGCACCTTCGGCAACCCCATCTTCCACATCCTGGGCGGACGCGGGGAAACCCTGCGGCTAGCCACCCTTTATGCCGGTGTCGTCTTCGCTGCTGCTGCTGCCATCTGGCTCACCAACATCATGGCCTCAGTCCTGCGTGCCCAAGGCAATATGGTGGCACCCTCAACAATCATCTTCTGCGGCGCGGCCTTGCAAGTCGTGGTCGGCGGCGCGCTCTGCTTCGGTTGGGGGCCTGCGCCGCGCCTGGGCATACTGGGTGTCGGCCTGGGTCAGGTCACCACCTCGATCCTCAGCGCAACCCTGCTCTACCTGCTGCTACGCCGGCCGGACGCCAAGGTACGGTTAGAGGTGTTGGGCCCCCTCAACGGCTCGGCCTTCGCTGATATCCTACGCGTCGGCGGCCCGGCGATGTTTTCGCCGATCCAGACAGTCGGCACCGTGCTGATCATCACGGCCATCGCCGCTCGTTTCGGCGTCGAGACCCTGGCCGGCTACGGCATCGGTTCGCGGCTGGAGTTCCTGATGGTGCCGATAGCCTTCTCGGTCGGCGTCGCAGCCCTGCCCATGGTCGGCTTGGCCATTGGGGCCGGAGACGTGGCCCGCGCGCGGCGTGTGGCCTGGACCGCCGGGGCCATGGGTGCGGCGGGTCTGGGCTCAGTTGGCCTGCTGCTTAGCCTCTTCCCTGATCTCTGGGTCTCGATCTTCACCAAGGATCCGGGCGTCCGCACTGCTGCGGCGCTCTATCTGCACATCGTTGGCCCGACCTTCATCCTATTTGGCCTGAACCTCGCCCTCTACTTCGCCTCCCAGGGTGCAGGACGCATCTTGGGGCCTCTGCTCGCTGCCACGGTCCGGATCATCGTCGTAGCCCTCGGCGGCTGGCTGCTGGTCGCCACCAAAGCCCCGCCCTGGACGCTCTTCGCCCTGGTGGCGCTAGGCATGGCCGTCCTGGGCCTCGGCACCGCGCTGGCCGTGGCAATCACGCCCTGGGGGCCGAGAAAATAAGCCTCAGGGTGGTCCCATCATTGCGGCTCTGAAGCTGTCATAGTCCTTCAACGCCGTAGGGTCCTCGGCGACGATCACGCGTATCTGACCGGGGATCAGCTTCAAGTGATCTTGCATCGCCGCAGGTCCTACCCCCATCGCGGTTCCCAGTGCCCGGAAG
>JANPNB010000085.1:0-5711 GCA_031427275.1 Alphaproteobacteria bacterium
GGCAGGCCAGGATCGTGGCGCACGAAGTCGGGCGCGATGTGCTTGTCCATCCACGCGGTGTCGCGTGCCCGAAAGGCCTTGAAGTAGTTTGGCCGGCGGCGAGTGCGGGCGTGGTGGCCGTGCTCTCGGCGCTTCGGCCGCTGGACTGGCTACCCGCCGTGGGATTGTTTGCCGTTCTGACCATCCTGACGACCGTCTTGGCTAGGCGTTTTGTGCCCCAGGCGCAGGCGGGTTTGGGGTATGACGTCAACGACAATGTCGCGCGTCTCGTGGGCCATCACGGCAAGACGGTCGGCAAATTTGCCGGCCGCGCCGGTCGGGTATTCATCGACGGCAAGGAATGGGCGGCCGAGCTGGATGCCGATGTTGCCCTGGAGGCCGGGGCCTCTGTCGAGGTGACAGGGGTGCGCGGCGCGCACTTGCGGGTGAGGCCGTCGGTCTAAATCCTAGGCGTCTCAGCCAAGAATGTCCGCAGCGCCCGCAGAAACGGTAACGCATCGCGAAATTCGTTATCGGTGAAACCATCACGTAAGGCTTCGGTCTTAGCGCGCAATTGGCGTGACACCGAGTTCGCGGCATCCAGGCCTTGGCGCGTAACCCGCACGCGCTTTTTCCGACGATCAGCGACGTCGGCCAGGATGGCGACATAGCCCATGGCCTCCATCTTTTGCAGAACATTGGTCATTGCGCCCTTGGTCATCATCAAGATCGCGGCCAATTGGGCAGGGGTTTGACCGTCCCCGTGACGGCTGACATGACGCAGGAGTTCGAAATGGGCGTAGGTCGCGCCGGGCGGGAGATGCCGCGTCACAGTGGCGCGCAGGTGATGCTCGATGATCTCGATCTCAGAAAACACCTCCACATAGGGGTGATCTTGAGCCGCCGGGAGACTGGACGTCATGGTCGATGACATGATGAGCTCCATAGTCGTTTAATGTCAAACGATATGACAGTCTAAGCTCGAACCGTCAAGGCTAGGGCTTGGCTTCGATAAGCCCCTTGCGCGCCAGACCGTCGGCCCGTTCATTCATTTCGTGGCCGGCATGACCCTTCACCCAGCGCCAATCGACGTGGTGACGCAGGCGGGCGTCGTCAAGACGCCGCCAGAGATCTTCGTTCTTGACGGGTTTCTTGTCGGCGGTGCGCCAGCCGCGCACCTTCCAGCTGTGGATCCACTCGCTGATGCCCTTC
This sequence comes from Alphaproteobacteria bacterium, assembly GCA_031427275.1. Taxonomy (GTDB): domain Bacteria; phylum Pseudomonadota; class Alphaproteobacteria; order Caulobacterales; family Caulobacteraceae; genus Phenylobacterium. The sequence goes on from JANPNB010000085.1 coordinate 1,192, forward strand.
ATGACATAGGTGCTGTCGGTGTGGAGCTCGACCTTGCAGGGCTTGGTCAAGGCTTCCAAGGCCTGGATTGCGGCCATCAGTTCCATGCGGTTATTGGTGGAGGCGGGCTCGCCGCCGCAGATTTCCTTTTCGCGCTCGCCGAACAACAGGACCGCGCCCCAGCCGCCGGGGCCGGGATTTCCCGAGCAGGCGCCGTCGGTGTAGATCGTGACGCTTGGTGTCACGTGCGGTCTCCGAACAGCACGAGATCCTGAGCCTCCCGGTGGACCGCGAGCTTGCGTTCATACTCCATCGGGTCCTTCGGGCGGACCAGAGCCCCGGCCGGGGTCGCGCCCCAATCGGCCAGCCGAGTGAGGAAGAACCGCATCGCTGCGCCGTGGGCCAGGATCGGCAGGGCGGCGCGTTCGCCGTCGTTCAGCGGCCGGTGTTTTTCATAACCGCCGACCAGAGCACGCGCGCTGGTGATATTGAAACTGCCGTCGGCCTCGAAACACCAAGCGTTCAGCGCCACGGCCAAGTCGTAGGCCAGGGCATCATTGCAGGCGAAATAGAAGTCGATGGCCCCGGCGAACTTCCCACCGCTGAAGAACACATTGTCGGGGAAATAGTCGGCGTGGATCAGGCCCTGTGGCAGGTCGGTGGGCCAGTGGTTCGCCAGCTTGTCGAGGTCGGACTGCAGGGTGGCGGCGAGGCCGGGTTTGAGGTCGTCGGCAGCCGTCTGCAGCTTGGCAAACATCGGGGCCCAGGCAGGATGGCCCAGGTCATTGGGCCGCGTGGCGGGATAGCCGCTCGCCGCCAGATGCAGACGCGCCAAGCCTTCGCCGGCCTCCCGGCAATGGGCGACGCTGGGCCTGCGGACGGATAGGCCGGGCAGGAAGGTGACGATGGCGCAGGGCTTGCCGCGCACGGACTTCAAGGTCGCGCCGGAGCGATCGGCGACTGGCGCGGCGCTAGGATAGCCGTGATCGGCCAACCAAGTCAGCAGATTGAGGAAGAAGGGAAGTTCGTCGGCCCGGACCCGCTTCTCATAGACCGTCAGGAAAAACCGGCCACGCTCGGTCTCCAACATGAAGTTGGAGTTTTCCACGCCTTCAGCCACGCCTTTGAACGCCACCGCCGCACCGAGGTCATAGTCGGCGAGCAGCCGGGCGAGCTCTTCATCAGTGATGTCGGTATAGACGGCCATGTGCGGACGGGATGAGGGAGGTCGCGGCGGGGGTCAAGGATCGAAGTGATCTGCCGCAGTCAGAGCTTGTTTTCGAATTTGGGTTTGTCGAGCTCTGCGACACGGTTGGCTGAGTGTGGTTCCTCATTTGTTCTTGACGAGTCGGCCTCCAAAGGCTAAGGTAATGGGTAAGCGGGAGCTCCACTAGGCGGGCCGCTAAGTGTCGCTGAGCGGCGCGCAAAATCTTTTCATCTGAAATTTTTCAAATGGTCAGTTCGACTGGCGCGTGAGGTTCCGGTCCAGAATCGGGGAACTTGACGCTCGCCAGTTCACGACGGCCGTTCGCTTCTGGGGAACATGAAATGGATAACAAGAAAGCAAGTGGCCGTGGTTCGGCCCCGCAGGGTAGTGCGGACTGGTATCAGCGCTCGACAACCGAGAATGAGGCGGAGCGGGCGAAGCTGGCCGCGGCAAAGCGCCGAGCGTGGGAAACCGAGACAAGAGCGATTCCCCGTCAGAGTGAGACAAGATCGGCGCCCAAGCCTGCCGGAAAAAAGGTGCAGCAGGTGCCTGTAAAGACCGGAGTTTGGGATCAGGTTGGAGCAGGGTGGCGGGGCGCCGTGGACGAAGGGTCATTGGGATCTGCCGATCTCATAACTGCCGCAATGCGCTCTGGGAATCCGCTGGACCCAAAGTGGCGAGGCCGATTCAACCAAAACCAAGCTATCGAACGATCACGCGACGCCGATGATCAAAAACAGTTTGGAGCGGCACGGAATACCGGTCGAATTGTTGGAGGCGTGGCCACGCTCCTGGTGCCCGTTGCGGGAGAGGTGGCGGCAGTTCGGGCCGCAGCTCTCGCAGCGAAGACCGCACTACGCGCTGTGCCTAGTCTCGCAAAGACTGCACCCGCGCTTGCTAGGCTGGAGCCGAAAGTCACGAGGTTCATTGCAAACGCAAATTCGGCGAAGCGAATTACTCCTATGGTTACGAAGGGAGCTGAAGTTCCTATTGTCCTGGCGGCTCACGCGGCCGGTGGGGCTGGCGTCGGCGTGGTCGGGCAAGAGTTGGGCGATCTCGTAAGCACGGGAAGATTCAGCCCCATTGATGCTCTGCCAGAGGCCGCCATCAGTGGATCTGCATCCAGTCTACTTGGGGGAGCATTCGGACCGCGTGTTGGGGCGGGCATTGTTGGGTCTGCACGTTCCGTCTACGACACGGTACAATCTGGGGTTCCACTCCTATCCTGGGACGGTGCAACGAATGTGCTCGCGGGTGGGCTCTCGAGCGCCGGAGCTGCCGGGCAGGGGGATCGCGCCGGGCGATACGGCGTGCAGGGGATGGCACCGAAAGCCAAGGGTGAGCTCGGGGAAACCCTGTCGAAACTGAAATCCACGCTTCAGGGCGAGCGTGTGGACCTGCACCATACCCAAGATGGTCGTCCCACAGACCATATTAGGATCAAGGTGCCTGGCGGTTGGACGATTGCCGATCACACAACGGATGCCAATACAGTCGTGGAATCAAAGTTCGGGAATCACAGAGATCTATCTGTGCGGCAACGCTCTGCCCGGGAAATGTTGGGCGATCTCTATCGCGTCGATCACTGGAAACCACTCGACATTGGCCGAGTGACGGGGAGTCTCTTCGGTGCTTTCGCTCAGCCCTTGACGTACTCGCAACCCACCAGGCGAGCGGAACCAAAGGCGCGCTGACAAATCCGATCACCTTTTTTGGCGTCTGGAAGCGAGGTCTTTGCGGGGGGTCAAGACGACTCTGGTAATACATATGTTATAACGCTATAATTGCGGCGTTGGAGAACCCCATGATTGCGCTCAAAATCACCCAGGTCGGAAACTCTGTCGGTGTAGTGCTGCCCAAAGAGGCGCTGACGAAGTTGGGTGTCGAGAAGGGTGACGTACTTTACCTCACCGAGTCTCCCGGTGGCGAGATGCGGCTGTCGGCTTATAGCGCCGAGGTCGCCGAAGAAATCGCCATGGGTGAAACCTTCATGGATGAGTACCGCGACACGTTCCGGGCTTTGGCGAAGTGACCCAGGCGGTTGAGCCACGCTGGATATCTAAGGAAGGTCTGATTGTCCTGCATGACCGCAGTATAGGGCTGCACGGCGGCGTTCCGGGTCTGCGGGACGATGGTTTGCTGGAATCCGCACTGGCACGAGCTGCCAATCGGTATCATTACGAGGCCGTCGATGACATCTGCGAGCTGGCAGCAACTTATCTGGTCGCGGTCGCCAGCAATCACCCGTTCGTGGACGGCAACAAGCGCGCGGCCTTCCTCGCGGCGGGTCTGTTCTTGATGAAGAATGGACGGCGGTTGGTTGCTGAGCAGGCTGATGCTGCGCTCACCGTCTTGGCGGTTGCCGGAGGTGAGCGGGATACTGCGGCATTGGCAGTATGGATCAGGTCGCGGTCGGTCCCTAACCCTTAGCACCTAACGGAGCAAGGACCCACACCCCGCTCGTACCGGCGAAGGCCGGGATCCAGGTCGTCGAGCGCGGCATGCGAAGGGAAGGTATAGCGGGTACTTGCTGGAATTCCTCCGCCTTGCGATCTGGATCCCGGCCTTCGCCGGGATGAGCGGAGTATGGGGGGGTTAGCCCTCCACCAGCGCGATGCCTTCGAGCAGAATCTTGCGGTGCTCAGGGTTCTGGAACGCCTGCGCGATGTCCGGAGGGGGCATGGCTGCAACCGAACGCAGCTGCGACGTGGCAGTCCGAGCATGCTCGAGCCGTCCCAGATGGCCATAACATATGGCCAGAAAGAAGTGGGTCCAGACATAGCCGGGCATTAGCTGAGCAGCCTGGTTAAGTTGGATAAGGGCTCCCGCATAATCCCGTTTGAACAACCTGCCGGCACCTAGCCAACAGATCTGGGCTCCACGATAGTCGGCCACTGGGTTGAGCCTCATCGAGATTTCTTCGTGGGACACGGCCTCATCGGTCTGTCCGGCAAGCATCCGATAGATGCAACTGAGGTGATAGGCGAAAGCGTGGCCGGGATTAAGGCTTAGGGCGCGCTCGACCAAGTCAAGGGAAGCCGCATGATTTCCGCCGGTCATCGCCAGTGCGTCCGCCACAAAGGTCAGCACCTCGGCGTCGTCACTCCCAACTTCAAGCGCGCGCCGCGCAAGCTCGACGGTTTGATTGCGGTCGACGCCGGGGTTTTCAGACCAGCCTGAAATGAGCAACCAGCCGTGGCACCAAGCCGCAAACCCCAATGCCGAGCCGAATTCGGGGTCAAGATCGAGGGGCGCGGTGTAGGTGTTCTAAAGCTGTAACCAAGGCTGGCTTGCTGAAGGCCCGCCAAGACCCTCTGGCCCTGAGATAGAGGTC
>JANPNB010000086.1:0-1967 GCA_031427275.1 Alphaproteobacteria bacterium
CCACCTTTAGTCGTTGCGGTGAATCATTGTGGTAAAGCTTGCTTTGTCCGGAATCACTAAATTGCGTAACGCGATTGGAAGGCGTTGATCTAGCTTGGCATTCTAACTGGGATGGCGGACGGGGTGGGATTCGAACCCACGCTAGGCTTCCACCTACGGCGGTTTTCAAGACCGCTGCCTAAAACCACTCGGCCACCCGTCCGGGACGCGCCCTATAGCAGGGGTCTTGGGTCTGCACCAATAGCCATGACATGCTTAATGAAATTGGCTGATATCTTAACTCTGATGCAAGGCTATTGGCTCACATTGCCCTTCGTAAATTTCAGGCTAGGCCTGATAGAGCGAGGCCCTGAAAATGAGTTTCCCAATTCGCAGTCTAAGCGTTGTCCTCATGGCTGGAGCCGCCTTGGCGGCCTGCGCCACGCCGCAACCGCGCTATTCCAATCGGCTTACGTCCCCCGAATTGGCACAAGCGCCCGGACCTTCGTCAGCGGGGAGGTACAAGGTGGGTGAGCCCTATCAGGTCGCCGGCATTTGGTACGTTCCAAAGGAGCAACCGAACTACGACGAAACAGGCATGGCGTCTTGGTACGGCGACGCCTTCAACTTGCAGCCGACGGCAAACGGCGAAACATTTGACATGTCTCTGATTTCTGCGGCTCACCCAACCCTGCCGCTGCCGTCAATGGTTGAGGTAACCAACCTGGACAATGGCAAGACACTGCAAGTTCGAGTCAACGACCGCGGTCCTTTTGTTGGCGGTCGCGTCATCGACCTATCCCATGCAGCGGCGCAACAACTCGGCTATGACCGGCAAGGTCTGGCGCGCGTTCGCGTTCGATATGTCGGTCCGGCAAGTCTGGAAAACAGCACGCCAGATTTGCGTGTTGCCACAGGTGGCGCCGGAAATGATCTTCCTGAGCTTAGTGGTCCCATAGCCACGAGCTTGCCGGTTGCCGTGGCCTCTGCAGTACTACCCCCCGCCTCAGCCCAGACGGCGATCCCGTCACCCGCCAACGCCTACCGTGTGCAGGCTGGCGCGTTTACTGACCGAGACAATGCCAGACGCGTCGCGTCGAACCTCAGCCAAGCCGGAGAGGCGATAATCGAGCCGATAGATCGCAACGGAATTACGCTTTATCGTGTAACTCTGGGCGCTAGCGCGGACGAGGGGCAAGCCTTTGCGCTCAGAGATCAGGTGGCTGCGCTCGGCTATTCTGATGCAAGAGTTCTACGACCTTTCTGAACCAGAGTTCTGGACAATTCTCGCGAACCGGCCATCTTGCGCCGGGTGGCGCGCGGATATTTCATTAGCTTCGAGGGCGGGGAGGGGGTTGGGAAATCCACCCAAATCCAACGGCTCTCTGCGCGCCTGATCTCGAGCGGTCACAGCGTGGTTGCAACGCGAGAGCCGGGAGGTTCTCCCGGTGCGGAATCAATTCGCGACCTCGTGTTGCGAGGTTCCACCGATCGATGGAGCCCAATGACAGAAACCCTGCTGATGTATGCCGCAAGGCGCGACCATATTGAACGCGTGATCAACCCAGCTCTCGATCGGGGCGATTATGTTGTTTGTGATAGGTATGCCGACTCTACCAGAGCCTATCAGGGGGTCGCCGGGGGGGTAGATACGCAGCTGATTGATGCTCTGGAAGAGCACGTCCTTCAGGCCGCTCGCCCGAACCTTACCTTGATCTTTGACCTTGATCCCAAGATTGGCCTTGCGCGCGCTTCGAAGCGGGCAGGTGCTGAAATGCGTTTTGAATCCAAGGGCCTTGAGTTCCACTCTAAGCTTCGTGCGGCCTTCCTAAAGATCGCCGCCAATGAGCCCGAGCGATGCGCGGTGATAGATGCGTCAGGCACACTGGACCAAGTTGATGCCCAAATTTGGCAAGTCGTGACGGATCGCGCTCTTGGTTGATCAGGTTCCGCATCCACGTGAAGTGTTCCAACTTGCAGGGCACCAA
>JANPNB010000087.1:0-7346 GCA_031427275.1 Alphaproteobacteria bacterium
CAATTAAGAAGCTTGACTCGAACTTGAGCCCGCTTTGCCGGGATCAGGACTAGAAAACAGAATGGATGCGCCAGTCGTGCGCCAAAACAAAAGGGTGGGTCTTCTATGTTCGGGGTGATTCAACTTGGGAACGGCATGAACTGCGGCACACTTGCCTTACAGTTGCTGGGCCAATTGGATCGTTTCTGCTCTGGCAATCGGCCGCGGCAAGGGGTGCTGATAGCGCCGCAAGGCGCAGCACCATGACCCCGCTTCTGGACGTAATTCTTGCCGAGGACAACATCGTTCAACGAACCTACTTGGCCCGGATGATCGAACGCTTAGGCTACCGTATCATTGAGGCCGAAGACGGTCGAGAGGCGCTAGAACTGGTCCGCACCACGGGTGCCCAGATTCTGATCAGCGACTATAATATGCCGCACTTGAACGGCATCGAACTGACCCGGGCGGTGCGCGGCTTGGACCTTGACCACTATGTGCACATCATCATGATTACAGGCAGCGATCACTCCGACGTGGGCACCGAGGCGCTGGAGGCCGGGGCAGATGATTTTCTCCCAAAGGGCCATGACCCGGCGCAACTTCGGGCCCGGATGCGCACCGCGTCACGCCTGATCTACCATGCCCGTGAACTGGCCGAACAGCACCGTGTCCTTAAGGAAGCAAACGATCGCATTCAGGAAGACCTAAAAGCCGCGGCCTTGGCGCAGCGCCAGCTTCTGCCCGACATTCACAAGGATATTCTGGGCGTCCACATCGCTTCTGCCTTCGTACCATCGGCGGTCATCTCGGGTGACATGTTCGGCTGCTTTGCACTGCCGGACAACAAACTGGGCGTCTATGCGGTCGATGTTTCCGGTCATGGGATCAACGCGTCATTGCTGTCGGTGGCCATCGGTCATCTGATCACGCCAGAATTCTTCGGCAACATAGCCTTCGATGCCGACGGCACGCCAAATCCTGCGGGCCTGATCCGCGATCTCAACCTTCGGTTTTGCTCTGCCGACAATGACAACTATTTCACGATGTTCTGTGCGATCATCGACAAGCACACTGGCAACATGGATCTGTGTCAGGCAGGTTACCCTTCACCTGTCTACGTGGCCCCGGGTGGTGGTGCGCACCTGATCGGAGATGGTGGGTTTCCGGTGGGCATGTTTCCGGATGCCACGTACGAAAATGGAAAGACAAGCTTTGATGTGGGTGGTCTGCTGGTCATATACTCGGATGCCGCGCCAGAGGCGGAAGATGCCCAGGGAACGCCCTTTGGCGTCCTTCGTCTGCGAGACCTTGTCAGGCGCCTTCGCGACACAGATGCCGATGGCCTGCCCGACATCATCATAGAGGCGCTTCGTGACTGGCGCGGCGGCAAGACATTGGAAGACGACCTGACCGTGGTGGCTTTGAAAAGGACGAAATCGCATGATTCACATCACCAAGCATGATCGCGGAATTGTGGCCGTCCGGCCCGGTGCCGAACGGCTGACAGCGTTCAACGCCAAGACCTTCAAGGAAGAGGTCGTTGCGCTGATTGATGACGGTGTGACGCACTTTGTGATCGATTTCAAGGATGTGACCTTCCTTGATTCCTCCGGTCTCGGGGCGCTTGCCGGCGTCCTAAAAAAAATCGGTCACCGCGGCGATATCGTTATCTGCGGATTGAACGCGGATGTCAGCCAGATGTTCCGCATCTGCCGCATGGATCGCGTGTTCAAGATCTGTCGCGATGTTGACATCGCTATTCAGACCATGAGTGAGGGCCAGTGACCCAGAGAACCTTCCATATGCCAAGTCGGCTCGATGCTGTTGGTCCGATGGTGCTGACCCTAAAAGGTCAGCTGGAAGGCATTCTGTCTGACGATGCGCTTTGCCGTTTTGACATCTGCCTGAGTGAGACCTTGGCCAATCTCGTCCTGCATGCCAAGACCAACATCAAGGAAGCGCAGATCGAGTTGACCTTGGTCATCGGCGAGAACGTGGTCGCGGCCGAGATCTTCGATCCGGAAGGCGCGCAGGCCTTCGACATCCGAGACAGCGCGCGCGACCTGTCCCAAGTCGATGCGATGGCTGAAAGCGGGCGCGGGCTTGGACTGATTTTGGAATGTGCGGATTCGATCGAATACGGCCTTGTCCGCGACCGCAACCGGCTTTTCCTGACTTTTGTGGAAAGAACCTAAGCCATGAGTCAACATCAAAGGGCAGGGCAAAGCGTGATCGGAATGTCAAAATGAAAGATAATCGCTTTGGCAAAAAGGTGGCTGTCGGCTTCTTCGCACTTTTGATGTGCTTGATGCCGACTGTGCTGACGGCGCAGGACGGGGGCAATTCAGAGCCACAAAGTGTAACTGTCGACAACCTTTCGATCGAGGGGTCCAAGTACAGCAGCGTCACGATCCGCTCTGACACTCCGTTGGTGCTTGAGTTCCAAGACGAGGCACGCCAGTCTTGTGACCGCGGCGTCGCGACGATGTCAAAGCGGCATGTCGGGCGCAACGGTGCGCTGACGGAGCGCGAGTTCAAGATGGCAAAAGCTGCCTGGTCCTATTTCATCGCGCGTTATCAGGAAGATACCGGACTGGTGAATGCAGTTGGCTCCTTCCCCTCGACGACCTTGTGGGACACGGCCTCCTATATCAGTGCGATGGTTTCAGCCTATGAACTGTGCCTCATCGACAAGCGCGAATTTGACACCCGTGCGACCAAGCTGCTGGGCACATTGCGAAACCTTGACCTGTACAAGGGCGAGGCCCCGAACAAGGTGTACAACACCAAGACTGGCGCAAAGGTCAACTACGCAAATGAACCGGGCGAGGTTGGCATGTCTGCCTTGGATATCGGGCGGATGCTGGTCTGGTTGCGCATCCTGAAAGAGCGCCACCCCTATTTGGCCAACAGCGTCGACGGTGTCCCGATGCGCTGGAACTTTTGCAACATTGTAGACGAAGACGGCAATATGAATGGGGCCTACCTCGGTGGCGATGGCAAGACAAACTACGTTCAGGAAGGACGTCTTGGATACGAGCAATATGCCGCCAAGGGCTTTGCGCTTTGGGGGTTTGATGTCGAGAAGGCGCTGAACCCAGAGCCGATCGCCTATACCAACATCTATGGTGTCGACGTACCCTACGACGGCCGTGATCCACGCGTTTACAAGAACCAGAACTATGTCTTGACCGAAGGCTATATCCTTGAAGGACTGGAGTTGGGCTGGGATCTGCCGACGGACAAGTCGAATGATGACCTGACTGCAACCAGCGGATGGCGCGCGGAATTCGCCAATCGGATCTATCTTGTCCAGCAGCGCCGCTATGAAGAGACGGGCATCATCACCGCACGGTCAGAACATCAGGTCAACGGCAAGCCCTTCTTTGTCTATGACTCAATTTTCGCTGACGGTTATCCCTGGAACACGCTGGATCCGACGGGCGAGTATCAGCCCGACCGCGCGGCGGTCGCGGCCAAGGCGGCAATCGGTCTTTGGGCGCTGTGGAAAACTGACTACACTGATCTGCTGTTTGAAAGCGTGGCCGACCTTTATGAGCCTGACTTGGGGTTTTATGAAGGTCTTTACGAAAACGGCAACGGGTTCATCCCGCTGCAAACGGCCAACAACAACGGCGTTATCCTTGCGGCACTTCTCTACAAGGTTCAGGGTCCCATCCTGCAACAGGTCAGTACCGGCCCTCAGGTTTGGAAGACCACCTACGAAGGGACCGATCTGCGTGACAACAAATGTCACCCCAAAGAGGTTGAAAAGGTCGAGTCCTGCGGTGGAGCGGCCGAACCCGAGCCGGCCATCTCGGTGGACAAGTTCCAGTATTGCCGCCCCGTCTGGATCGACGGTGAACTCGCCGCGACCAACTGTGGGCTGGAAAAACACAACCTTCCGCCGCCGCCGATGCCCGCAAGGGCCAAACCACAAGCTTGCAACATGCCAGAGAGCAATCAACCATGAGCACATCAGCAAAGCCCAGACTGGTTTGGTTTGACGCAAACCGCGTTCTCGCCGCGGCAGGCGTCGTCATGATTCACTCTTCCACGGATTTTAGCGGAAAACCCTTTCTTGACGCTGCACCGGCAGATCGCGTGATCCCGGTGCTCCTGCGCTCCCTCGGAGAGTTCTCCGGTTCGGAGATGTTCTTTCTGTTTTCGCTGTTCATGATGGCGATGCGCGTGGACAAAGGACTGCCCAGCTACGGCGAAGCCATCAGCATGCAGGCAAAACGCCTGTTGGTTCCATTTGCGTTTTGGGTCTTCTTCTATGCGTTCTTCCGGCTGCTAAAAGCAGATGCCTTCAACTATTCGCCTTATATCTGGGACCAACTCTCACAGGTCAAAAGTTGGGTTGGATATTTCCTGCTGGGTTCTGTCCAATACCATATGCATTTCTTGCCCACCCTCTTTGCGCTGTTTCTTTTCTATCCGCTGATGCGCGGAGCAACGCGATATCCTGTTCTTGGCCTGACCCTATTCCTAACACTGGGAATAATGGACAACACCCAAGGCTTCATTTGGGGGTTGGATATTGAGCCCGGATTGCGTGAATACATCCTTCGGGCTATCAAGATCCTTGGGTATGTTGGCTACGGCTTTGCGGCTTTCGCACTTTATGGGGTATGGAAAGACGGTATCCCGCGCGGAGAGTCGCGCCTTTTGCGGCGTCTCGGATTTTACTTCGCTGCGCTCGCCTATGTCGCGACCCTTCCGTTCCTTGTGGACGCAATGCAAAATGGCGATTGGGGTCTGCGAAGCGGGTGGAGTTACTACGGCCACTTCCTGATGCCGATCTGCATCTTTTTGATTTTTATGGGCGGGCAGTACCTGGACTGGTCACCAAAATGGACAACACGGGCGAAGTACACCTTTGGCGTTTACCTTGTGCATCCGGCGGTGATTGACCTGTTTGACATCGCCGTGTTCAAGTCCGGCTTGTCGGGAGTGTTGGCGCCTTGGGAACTGGTTCTCGCGCGGTTTTCTGTCGCTTTGCCACTTGCTTTCCTTTTGGCCATTGGTCTGTCCAAGTTAAAGGCGACTGCCTGGACAATCGGCCTTGGCCCGGCGCCATGGGAACCCAGAAATGCGAATGCGGTGAATACATGAGCGACATCAACTACTTCTCAAAGTTCGAAGATCGCGTTCCGCCTCAGCCTTTGCCCTATTCGATCGTGCGCGAAAGCATTTGGCAGTTCCTTGCCACCGTCGCCCTTGTTGTCGGAGTTTGGTATATCTGGTGGCGCTGGACGCATTCGCTGAACCCGGACGCCATGTGGTTTGCCGTGCCGCTGGCGGTGGCGGAGACGTGCGCCTTTTTTGGGATGATCCTCTTCGTCGTCAACCTTTGGAAAGACGATCCGGTCAAAATCGAAGAGCCGCCTATCGTCTTGGGCGATGTGGTGCTGGGCCATCCCGAAAAAGACCGCCCGATCGTCGTGGACGTGATGTTTGCGACATATAACGAAGACCCGGAACTTGTGCGCCTTGGCATCCTTGATGCCAAGCGGATGACCTATCCGCACTCCATCGACATCCGCATACACATCCTTGACGACGGACGCCGATCGGAAATGCGGCAGGTGACGGAGGAAGAGGGCGCGAACTACATCACCCGCACCACGAACGAAGGCTTCAAGGCGGGCAATCTGCGCAACGCGATGGAACAAACGCATGGCGATTTCCTGGTGATCTGCGACGCCGATACAAGGCCATTTCCGACGCTGCTGGAACATACCCTTGGCTATTTTCGCGATCCGAAAATGGCCTGGGTCCAGACCCCGCAATGGTTTTATGATTTGCCCGAGGGCCAACGCCTGCCAGATCGGTTGCAACGCCGGATGGGCGGATTCGGTCGTGCCCTCGGGCGTGGCGTTGAACGGATCATTGGTCCGGTGACCTTTGGCAGTGATCCTTTCGTAAACGACCCAAAGATGTTTTACGACATCATCCAGCGCCGCCGGAATTGGGTGAACGCATCGTTCTGCTGCGGGGCAGGATCGATTCACCGCCGTGAGGCCGTGATGGAAGCTGCGCTGCGTAGCTTTGGCGCAAAGGTCGAACAACGCACCTGGGCGGTCGAAGAGATGATCACTGTTTCCAGCAAAGAGCAGGAGGTCTCTTCTGATCTGATGGCTGCCATCAAGACCGAAGCCGCCGCGACAGAGATCTTGACGCCGTATCGCTTCCACGTCTCCGAAGACATCTATACCTCGATCGTGCTGCATTCGGATCATGAACGTGGTTGGAAATCGAAGATGCACCCGATTGTCGAAAGCAAGATGCTGTCGCCGCAGGATCTGCTGACCTGGACGGTGCAGCGCTTCAAATACGCGGGCGGCAGTCTGGACATTCTGGCGCACGACAACCCCCTGTTCCGCAAGGGGCTCAGCATTCCGCAGCGGCTGATGTATGGGACAACCTTCTATTCCTACCTTGCTCCTATCTGGAACATCATTTTTCTGTTTGCGCCCGTTGTTTATCTGCTGACCGGAATCTCGCCCGTGTCAGCCTATTCAACTGACTTCTTCCTGCATCTGATCCCTTTTCTGGTAACACTTGAGCTTGCGATTATGGTGGGCACCTGGGGGATTGCGGGCTACGCGTCCAAAGCTGGCTACCTGTCTTTCTTCCCATTGGGCCTGAAAGCCATATTCACGGTAGCTCGGGGCGATAAGATATCTTTCAAAGTCACGCCAAAAGTTCGCCAGTCAGGCAACTTCCTTGCCCTTGTGCGCCCGCAGATCGCCCTCGTTGTGCTGACGCTGCTCAGTGCAATCTGGGCAATCGGTGCCGTGTTGAGCGGGAATCAGCAGTATTCTGCAAGTGGCGTCGTGGCGAACATCCTTTGGGGCTTGAATAATTGTTTGGCGATGAGTGGCATTATCGCTGCGGCAATGTGGCAACCCTGTGAAACCGAAGAGGCGCAGTTGAAATGAGCTTTCGTGAAAACCTGATATGCGCCCGCAGCCATATCATCTTTCTGCTTGCTTTGGCCGCGGGTCTTGGCCTTGTCGTCACACTTGAAAAGGTGATCGCAACAACCTCGAACACGGATCCATCCATGGCTCAGTCTGCGCAAGCAGCTTCCATGATGCCCTTCAATGGGGTCACCCCTCTGCCGTTGGCGATCACCGGCGAAAGCTCACCCGAGGATTTGGTCCACGCGCGGGTTGCATGGCGCTATTTTCAGAACAACACCAACCCCAAGACCGGATTGGCAAATTACCGAGCCACTGAATTTGGCCATTTAGGTCAGCCTTTCAGGCCTCTTCGTGTGAGGGATGTTTTGTTTACCCAGCCCAGCGTCGGTCGTGGGGCGACCTCCTCTGGCTGGGCTCTTCAGTACTACAGCT
>JANPNB010000088.1:0-5795 GCA_031427275.1 Alphaproteobacteria bacterium
GTTTCGGCGAGGATCTGCTGCTGGCCGCCGGGCCACATGGTGAGCGTGACATCCATGATTGGGCCAAGGTGGCCGGGTTGGGGCTCCATGCGCAGCCAGGCGAAGGGGGCTTGATCGGTAGCTTGGGCACCGAGGTCTGCGATCAGTTGGCCGAGCTTGGCCTGACTTTCGGGAGGCATATATTGCCAGAAGACCGAGTGATAGAGGACGGTCACGGCTCCGGGCTCAGGGACAGCGACGGTCGCCGGCCACTCTGCGGCATCGGCGGTTTGCACCTCCACGCCCAGCGCTAACGTCAGGTCCATGGCGGTACGGATGCGGGCTAGACGCTCAAACTGGTCGGGCCAGATATAGGCCAGCATCCGGCGACGCTGGATGGGGTCATTGAGGTCGCTGGGGCGGCGGTCGCAAGCGGCGCGGTGGATGACCTCAACCTTGGCGTCGACGGGAGGTGGCGCGCCGGTCCAGTCGGTGTCGATTTTGACTGGGCTGGTGGGGTCACCCCAGGCGGTGTCACCGAAATGGTAGGCGTAGCGATCCCAGTTGAGGTTTAGGCCAGCGCTGGCCCCGATCTCGAAGGCGCGGATGGGTAGGCCGGTGCGATGGGCGATTTCGAGAAAGCCTGGTGCAAGGCAAGCTGAGCGGCGGACCTCGTTGGTCTGAGGTTCGTGGGACATGAAGGCGGCGATGCGGTCATGGTGGCGGGTCATGGCAGCGTTGACGGCTGTCCACGCCGATTGGAGGTCAACCTCATGGCCTGGGCGCGGGAAGGCTGTAGCTAGGTCGCGATCATCACCGCTGAGCACCAGATCGTGGAGCGCGGCGAGCAGGCGCAGGTGCGCCGCGTCCTTGAATATATCTCTCACGCTCGATGTCATCCAAGGCGCCATGAGCAGGGCGGTCGGACGTTCGGGTTCCAAGTCTTGGGCCGCGAACCCAAGCAGAGCGCCATAGAAGGGCGAGCCGCCTTCCGTGCAGCTTTGAGCTTGAATTCGGAACGAGTTGGCTAGGTCGATGGTCGTCATTGGGGCAGGAGACGCCCCACCTGGTGCAAAGGTCAATCTTGATTCATTGGGTCAACGCCCGGATCGGGGCCCAGCTTTGGCGGTGGATGGGGCAGGGGCCTAGGCGTTGCAGCGCCTCAACATGGAGAGCCGCATGGTAGCCCTTGTGGCCCGCGAAACCGTACCCAGGATAGGTTGCGTCCATCTCGATCATCACGCGGTCGCGGGCGACCTTGGCCAGGATCGAGGCGGCGGCAATGGAGCTGCTGATGGCGTCGCCCTTGATGATGGTGCGGATGGGGACGCCCAGCTTGAAGACGTAGTTTCCGTCGACCAAGGCAAAGGCGGGGGTGACCTGCAGGGCGGCGATGGCGCGTTGCATGGCTAGGCCGGTGGCTTGAAGAATGTTGAGTTGGTCGACTTCCTGCGCGCTGGCCATGCCCACGCCCCAGGCTAGGGCGTGGGCTTTGATTTCCAGTTCTAGGCGATCGCGGGCATTGGCGGTGAGCTTCTTGGAGTCGTTGAGGCCGTCTGGGATATTGGCGGGGTTGAGTATCACGGCACCGGCCGAGACAGGCCCGGCCCAAGGCCCGCGCCCGGCCTCATCCACCCCGCAGACGGGACCCGGCGAGGCGGCCTCAAAGGTCATGTCGGGCACTAGATCGACAGGCTCCGAATGCGCTCGTGGCAGTGGCAGTCTGTCAGGTGATCGTTTACCAAGCCCGTGGCCTGCATGAAGGCATAGACGATCACCGGGCCGACATACTTGAAACCCTTGGCCTTGAGCGCCTTGGACACATCGGCGGCGACTTGCGTTTGGGCGGGAACATCGCTGATGGCGCGGAATCCGTTCTGGACCGGTTTGCCGCCGACGAAGGCCCAGAGAAATTCTGATAAATCCTCACCCCCGTCGCGCATGTCGAGGTAGATTTTCGCGCCTGAAATGGCGGCGTCGATCTTGCCGTTGGAGCGGACAATCCCGGCATCGGCCATGAGGCGGGCGCGGTCGGCCTCGCCGTAGCGGGCGACCTTTTCAGGATCGAAATTGTCGAACGCCGCGCGGAAACCGTCGCGTTTGCGCAGGATGGTGATCCAGGCAAGGCCAGCCTGAAAACCGTCCAGCACCAGCTTTTCCCAGAGCGCACGGGAGTCGTACTCCGGCACGCCCCACTCGGTGTCGTGATAGGCTTCATAGAGCGGATCGCCCGCCATGCCGCGCCAGCCACATCGAATCAGATCGGTGCTCATGGAGCATTGTCGGATAGCCAAGCGGCTTGTTCAACGCCGATGGGCTGGCCGTTGACTGTAAGCTGACCGCCTATCCGGTCGAGTCGCAGCGACGCCATAGCGCGACCCTCACCGACCGACAACACCTCGCCCGCCCGAAGGTCGCCGTTTAGGATTTCTGCGCCCGAGTCTGGGGCTTGCCCTTCGAAGGTGATCGGCATCATCCGGGTCTTGATCACCCCGCGCCGCTTCATTCGCGAGGTGGTTTCCTGACCGACGAAGCAACCCTTCTGGAAGTCGATGCCGTTCAGCAGGTCGAAATTGGCCTCAATGGGATAGGTCTTATCGGTACCCCAGTCGGCGGGGCCGGGGATGCCGAGCGCGAGACGGTGGGCGTCGTAGGCGGTCTCGTCTGATATTAAGGTGACAGTCCACTTAATTCCCGGCTCAGACGGCGGTGAGGTGGTTTTGGAATTAAGTGGACTGTCACCGTAATAGTAATAACCGTAATATCCCCGCCACCCAAGCGCCGGGAGTCTTGGGTCGGGGAGCCAGGCATCCTCGGGCTTCTCATCCCAGGCGGCGTGGACCTCAGTGTCATCAGCCTCAATCGTCACCTTGGCGCGCAGGCGGTACATGGTGAGGCGCTGGATCAGAGACGCGCGGTGCTCAGTGGCGACGTCGAGCCAGCAGCCTTCCTGACGACCGATCACGAACAGGTCGAACAAAAGCCGTCCTTGCGGTGTTAGAAGACCGCCAAAGCGGATTTCTCCGACCGCCAGGGTTTCCACATCCTGGGTAATGAGGCCCTGCAGAAAATCACGCCAATCGACCCCGCCAAGGGCAATCAGGGCGCGGCTGGACAGATGAACGATGGATTGGGCCTGGGTCATGATATCGCAATTGGGGATTGCATGGCTGGAGCGCCAGCAGATGGCGGACTATAAGGCAGCATGACCCCCGGGTCCTTTCCGATTCTGTTTATCACCGCCACACGGATCGGCGATGCGGTTCTGTCGTCGGGCTTGATCCGACGCCTGGCCGACGAAATTCCCCATGCGCGGTTTACGATTGTCGCCGGACCCGTGGCGGCACCGCTGTTTGCGCACGTCCCAGGTCTTGAAAGAATTATCGTTTTTGAGAAGTCTAAGGACGGCGGTCACTGGCTTGGGTTGTGGCGCGAGGTTCGCAAAACAAATTGGGGATTGATCGTTGATCTGCGGGGCTCGGCGATATCAGGCGTCCTGCGGCGAAAACGTCGGGCGGTGTTCAAGCGAACGGCTGGTCCCCCGGTCCACAAGGTGTTGGAAGCCTCGCGCGTCCTGAAGTTGGAGGGGGAGCCTGCCGCGCCCTCTCTCTATACGTCGCCAGAGATCGAGGTTGCGGCTGAGCAGCTAACCCGTGGCGCAGGTCCGATTCTGGCCGTCGCGCCAGCGGCGAACTGGGTCGGAAAGACCTGGCCGCTGGAGCGATTTGCCCAGACTGCGATCCGCCTGCTCGGAGGTGAGGGACCGATGGCCGGGGCTCGCCTGATGGTGCTGGGTGGTCCAGAGGACGCCGGTGTCGTTCAGGCCCTAAGACATGTTGTGGCGAAGGGGCGGTTCATCGATCTGGTTGGCAAGGTTGATCTGCTCACGGCCTATGCCTGTCTCAAACGCGCACGACTGTTTATCGGAAATGATTCTGGGCTGATGCACTTGGCCGCCGCCGCCGGCGTGCCAACGATTGGCCTATTTGGCCCCTCAGATGAGCAGCTTTATGCCCCTTGGGGCGCGGTAACGCGGGTTGTGCGGGGTCCGCGGAGCTTTCAGGAAATCCTGGTGGTCGATCCAAATTTTCAGCAAGCACTCTGCCATATGATGGACCTTCCCATCGAAACGGTGGTTGATGCGGCCACAGACCTATTAGCCGAGACATGAGCCCATGCCTGCTCGGGGGTCAGTGCTACGTTTATGTGTGATCCTCGAAAGACTGGGAATAACATCGCCGACCCCCGAGAGGGCTAGCCCGGCTTTTTCTCAAACGGTGCGCTGATGAACAGGTCGATCTTGTCGCCGACGATGGGCACGTACTTCTTCACGCCGTAGTCGCTGCGATTCAGGGAGCCGGTGGCGTCAAAGCCGACCGTATAGGCCTTGGACATCGCGTTAGAGCCTGCCCCATGGAACTTGACGTCCAGGGTCACCGGCTTGGTCACGCCGTGAAAGGTCAGGTCGCCGGTCACCTTGGCGGTGTCCTTGCCGGTGGATGTGACATTTGTGGACTTGAAGGTGATGTTGGGAAATTTCTCGACGTCGAACCAGGCCTTCAACTCCTTGTCGACGATGGCATTGGTGGTGGTGACGCTGGCGGCAGGAATGGTGATGTCTAGCTTGCTGGCCGCGACGTTGGCGGGATCGAGGGTCAGGCTGCCCTTAGTGCCGCTGAAATCGCCGTACCAGGTTGAGAAGCCCATGTGATCTACCGCGAAAGCGACCCGGGCATGGCTGGTCTCCAGCGCGTAACTTCCGGCTTTCACGGTTGTTGGGTCAGTGATGGCCTGGGCGATGGCCGGGGTGTTGAGAAGAAGTAATGCTGCGGTGGCTGAGGCCAGGAGCTTGGTCATGGGGCGGTCCTTTGCATCTAATGACGGGGGCGCGTGACCAGCTAGATGCCGCCGTTGTGCGGCCAAAATATAGCGAAGACTTCAAGGCCCGCTTCCAGCAAAACTAACAATGGTCGCAGCCTTGCAGCATGAGACGTCTTGGCTTGAGGTCCTATTGCCGGGTAAGCGATCAGCTATGAACGCCAATATCAGCATCGAGTCCGCCCCCTTTCGCGACCCGCGCTATGCACCCAAACGATTGGAGGTCGAGCGACGGGCGGACGGCACGACTATCCTGCATAATCCGACGCCGATTATCGCGCCGTTCGCGACGGTTGCGCAGGCGCTGCCCTTTTGGGCCAAGGAAGCGCCGAAGAGAATTTGGCTAGCAGAAGGCGCCGGGAAGCAATGGAAGACCCTTACCTATGAGCAAGCTCTTTCGCAGGTCGAGGGCATGGCGGGAGGCTTGCGGCGGCTGAAGTTGGTCGGCCCCAGGCCGCTATTGATCCTGTCGCGCAACAGCCTGGATCATGCGGTGATCAAATATGCGGCCATGAGCCAAGGCATGCCGGTGGCACCGGTGTCGCCGCAATATGGATTGCCCGGTGCCAACCTTGCACGGCTTCAGCATGCCGTTGAGGTGCTGAAGCCAGCAGCAGTTTATACCGAGGACGCGCACCTGTTTGGCGAAGCCTTGGCGGCTCCGTTTCTGGCAGGCCTGCCGGTGATTGCGAGCCACACAAGCAGGCCGGGAGATTACCGGTTCGAGGATCTCGTCAAGAGCGCGCCTGCCATGGCCTGTGCTAAGCCCGACGACACCGCCAAGTACCTGCTGACCTCCGGTTCCACCGGACGGCCCAAGGCGGTGATCTGCCTGCACCGCAGCATGGCGATCAATGCGGCGCAGGTGGCTTCCTGCTTTGATGATCCCGACCCGCCGGTGATCGTCAATTCGGCACCCTGGAGCCACAGTCTCGGGG